>CAYSMT010000056.1:0-9867 GCA_964432135.1 uncultured Acidobacteriota bacterium | reverse complement strand
GCACGTCGCTCGGCGTCTCGTGCAGGTCGGTTTCCCTCGGGAGCGGATTCTCGTTCAACCTCGCGGAGTCGACCGCGAGCTCTTTGCCTATCATCCTCCACGTACACGTGCTCCTGGAGAGGCACTGCGCATCCTCTCGATCCGTTGGCTCAAACCGCTCTATCGGGTCGATACGCTCGTCGAAGCTTTCTCCGAGTTGCACCGACGCGGCATGGCTTTCGAGGCGCGTATCGGTGGAGAGGGCTCGGAGCGCGCGCGCCTCGAGGACCGTGTTCGCGAGGCCGGCTTGGCCTCGGAGGTCCGATTCGTAGGTGCCATCGATGCCGATCGCGTGCCTGATCAGATGCGCTGGGCGGATGTCTATGTCAGTACTTCGAGCTCCGATGGCGCGTCATCGTCGCTTTTTGAGGCCCTTTCGATCGGTGCTTGCCCCGTCGTCAGCGATATCGAGGCGAATCGTCCCTTCGTCGAGCCTGGCATAACGGGTGAGCTCTTCCCCGTGGGCAACGCTGAGGCGCTCGCCGCATGTCTCGCGGAGCTGGCGAGGGACGAGGCGCGTCGTCACGCGCTGATCGTGGCGGCACGGGATTTCGTGGCCGAGCATCTCGACTACGAGAAGAACATGGCGCGTATTGACGGCTTCCTCGCGGAGCGCGCGCGGGGGTTCTGAGCCGGTGCACGCCGCTTCCCGGCGGCGGGCGCTGTGCGCTTTCAGAGCGCATGAAGTCTGCCTTGACGAACTCATCATCCGCCGAGCGATTACACAATCGAATCTGCCGCGGGCGGGGTGTGCTCCACTCGCCGCTCATTTCTGCGCGCCGCATAGCCATGGCTTGGGTCGCTAACTCTCTGAAGACCACCGGGTTGACTTCGTGCCTCCTCGCGCGGCACTCTTATTGGCGGCGCTGGCGCGTCCCCGGCTCGCCGGTTTGCCCCGAGCGTGCTCCGGGCACAGATTTTGCTTCAAGGCTTGGGTGATACTCGGGATCGCGGCGCTATCCGTCGCGAGATCGTGAGGAGAGAGCCGTGCTGTGCAGTCAACTCAGAAGGATCGCCCTATGGGGGGTGATCCTCGCGTTCGGAACCGCTCAGGCGGCGGATTACTACGTTCGCGTCGATGGCTCCGATAGTTGCGATGGCCGGGCCGACCGGGCGGCGGGCTCCAGTAGCTGCGCTTTCGCCACGATCGCCCGGGCAAACACCAGCGCGGGCTGCGGCGACACGGTCCACATCGGTCCTGGAGACTTCTATGAGCCCAAGATCACGCTCTCCTCGGCTTGCGGTGGTCGGGCGGCAAAGGTTTTTGCCGGAGCCGGTGTGGGGACGACGACCTGGCTCGCAGGGGCGGTCAAGGTCAACGACGGCGCCTGCACGCCGGTCAGCGGCAACCCGCGCGTCTATCGTTGTCCGAAGCCGAGTGGTACGGGGACGACACATTCACCGCACTCCTGCCTGCTCCAGCGCGAGACGACCGCCGTCTACTGGAAGGATGAGAATGGCTGCTCGGGAGAGCTCACCGGTCCCGTCTGCTTGACGCGCAACACCATCGGTACCGCAGATGTCAACAACAAAGAGGGAAACTACTACGAGACCAGTAGCGAGTATTTCGTCCGGCCTTGGGACGACCACGACCCGCGCAGGGCGGGAAGCGCGGGAACCGGGCTGATCGCTGCGGTCTCCACCTGCACCAAGCGGAGCTCGATGGCCGTACGCATCTCCGGCGCCAATATCACCCTGCGCGGCTTCACGATGATCACACCCTGCTACCAGGCCATCGGCATCACGGGCAGCAAGGCCACCATCGAGAACGTCCAGATCTTCGGAGGCATGGTCTGGGCCTACGCGGCCGCATCCGACGTCACCTATCGTCATCTCAAGACGCGCAACGCGCTGCGCCGGCCGGACAACATGGGTACCGTGACCGGGACTTCCTGGGACACCTTCAGCCAGTGCATGGCGACCCAGGCCAGTCGTTTTGTGATGGAAGACATCGAGACCTATGGTTGCCGAGAAGGCTTCAGCCTCTCCGGTGGGGCCAACAACGGGACGATCGATGGCCTTTTCGTGCACGGTTCTTACAACCATGGGTTGAAGATTCAGGACCAGAACACCCACGACATCGTGATTCGTGACGCTCTGACCTACAACAATCAGGAAGCGATCTTTTTCGAGTGTCCCTACAACATTCGCATCGAGAACTCGACTTTCCCTTTTTCGACTCCGGATGGGATTATCATCCAGGGCAACCCAGGAGGTTGTCCGTCGAACCGTCCGAGCAATCTCGACTTCTACAACAACGTCATCTCGTCGATGCTCTGGCTGCAGTATGGTGGTGACACCTGGGCCAAGGGTGGGCACAACCTCGATTACAACACCTACATCTCGGATAACGGCCGGGGCTACGTGCAGCGGAACTCCGCGGCCGGGCGTTCGATGAGCCTCAGCAGTTGGCAAAACTGGTCGAGTGATCCCTGCCCCGACTGCACCCGTGATCCCCACGGACGTTCTGCGACCCGGGCCGAAGTCTTCAAGAACTTCCGCAACCAAGACGATCGTCTGGCTGCCGGTTACGACTTCGATTTGCGCACCAACTCGCCCGTCGTCGGCAGCGCCTCCTCCAGTTGGGGAGATGGTGTCGACATCGAGGGCGTGACGCGTTCAACGCCTCGCGATCCCGGTGCCTACGATCATGCGGAAGGCGGGCCGCCGCCAGAGCCGGCCTGTAGCGATGGCAAGGATAACGACGGCGATGGGGCGACGGACTTTCCCCAGGACTACGGTTGCAGCTCGGCTTCCGACACCTCGGAGGTTGATACACGGGCCTGTGGTGACGGCGTGGACAACGACGGCGACGGCTCGGTGGACCAGGCCGACGCGAATTGCAGCGCCTTTGGTGATGACAGCGAACATCACTGTGGCGACGGCGTGCGTGAGCCAACCTTCGAGGCCTGCGATGGCAGCGACCTCGGTGGCGCAAGCTGCGTCAGCCGTGGCCACGCCTCGGGCACGCTGGCGTGCACGTCGACCTGCTCTTTTGATGAAAGCGGTTGCAAAGATCCGCCGCCGGATGTCAGCGGTCTGCATCGAACGGATACCCGCTAACGCGGCGACCCGGACGACGCGCTGTACGACTCGGTGAGCGACGTGTAGACCGCGATCGTCGCCTCGACCATCGTGTTTAGAGAGTAGTGCTCGCGAGCCCAGCGTTCGAGCTTCGTTTTCTCTTTCCGCGTGAGGCCGTGCTCGAGCAGATCCTCGGCTCTGGCGAGGTAGGTTGCGAGATCCTGCTTCGGCGTAATGGCGCGCGCAGCGATGGGCGCGAGGATTCTCTCGCAGTCACCGACATCCGGCGCGAGGGCAGGGGTTCCGATGGCCGCCGCCTCGATGAGCAGGTTGGGGCAGCCCTCGGAGTCGGAGGTCATCACCAGCAGGTCGAGCGAGCGGAGGATGCGTGGGACATCTCCGCGCGGTCCCAGCAAGTGGAAGCGCGCATTCTCGAGGTTGAGACGCGCTCGCGCTTTCTCGTCCAGGCGCCAACCGACGAGCACGAAGTGGGCGTCAGGACGGCGGATCATGAGCTGTTGGCACAGCGCGACGAAGCGATCGACGCGCTTGACGGGGGCATCTTTGCCGATGAAACCGACGAGGGGTGTTTCGGGAGCGAGTCCCAGCTCCTCTCGAAGGTCATGGCCCTCGGCGGCGCGCCGGCGCAGCTCGTCGAGGCGCAGGCCATTGTCGATAATTCTCAAACGGCCGGGATCCGCACCGAAGTGTTCGCGTACATAGGCGGCACCACGATGGGAGTTGACGATAATCGCGGGAGCATGGGCGAGCATGCGCCGGTAGACCCAGGCCTTGCTTCGCCCGTGCCGCACGACAGTCGAGCGCAGCGAAGGTAGGAAGTGTGGTCGGGAGCGCCCAAGACGTGCCAGGTAGCCGTAGCCCGCGGCGAGGTAGTGGATGCAATGCAAGATCTCGCACTCGCTCGCAGCGAGAGCGCGGCGTAGTCGTCCGAGGCGTGCGAAATCGAAAGAAGAGCGCCGCGGGATGATCTCGAGTGGTATGCCCAAGGCGCGGATCATCTCACCATAGGGTTCGACCTGCTCGGAAAGGCACAGACAGCGCAGCTCGAAACCTCCGCGCAGAGTGAGAGCGCGCAAGAGCTCATAGCTTTGTAGCTCAGCGCCACCAAAGCCGAGCTGGGAGACGAGTAGCGTGACGCGTCGCGGTTTCACCAGCGTGCCCCTGTGCCGGCGCGCTCATCGAGTAGCGCGAAAAGGAGCTTTTCCTGGGCGCCGGCATAGACCCCCAGCCGTGGGAGGCGTAAGAGCGTCGTCTTCTCGTTGATCGGTCCTGGGCTCGAGGTGAGCGCCGTCACGAAATCCGCGCGGCGGATCGATGCGACGGCGAGTTCCGCAAAGCGTCCTCCGCCACTCGGATTCGGGTAGGCGAAGTGCCGTATGGGCTCCCCCAGGATCTTGGCCAGGTCGTCTCGCGAAGCGTCGACCTCTTCGGCATGGTGCTCTACGGCGAGATGATCGAGGTGGGGATGGCTGCGGGAGTGTGCGCCAATCAGCATGCCAGCGGCACGCATCTGACGGATCTGCTCCGGCGTGACAAAGCTCTCGGAGAGCCCCTCGCCCCGGGGGATGCCCGCAAGGCGAGCCAAGTCGTCGAGAAACGCTTCACGGCACGGAGCTGTCAACCCCGCAAAGCGCCGCGTGATGCGGCGACGGAGCTGCTCGCGCTCCGCCCCCGGTGGCGGAACCTGCTCCTCGCCAGGTAGGAGTTTGGGCGGGAGCATCTGCCCCTCGCTCAACTGCGGCATGATGCGCCAGAGCTCCGAGATCCAGAGGCCTAGGCCGGAGATGAGCGGTCCCGTCGTGATGAAGAAGCTGGCTCGCAGGCCGAACTCGCAGAGGATGGGAAAGGCCGTCGTGTAGTTGTCCCGGAAGCCGTCGTCGAAAGTGATGGCGATGGCAAGTCGGCGTGCCTTTCGTGCCGCGATGCGGGCGGGGATCTCGTCGGCGGTGATGACCTCGCAGTGCTCAGTGATCCATCGCAACTGCTCGCGAAAGCGTTGTGGTGACAACGAAAGACCGGGGTCGAGGTAGCTCTGCACCTGCTCGGGTGCGCCCACCGAGTGATAGCGCAGCACGATCAGGCGTGCGGGCGCAGCAATACAGCGCGAGTACAGATACCGGCGTCTCATCGCGATGTAGCTCGAGCGAAGTCCCACAGCGTTCTCCGGGCCAGCGGCGGATCGGGCACGATCCGGGTTTGACCTCTTCGAAGAGTATATGATCGCCTGGGCATGGGAGACGAGGAGGAGGCTTGGTGGAGCAAGCGTCGGAGAGGGGAGCCAACGGGGCCTTGACCCGTGCCGGATCGGACACGAGGCATCTCCTGCGCGCGAGTGTCGTCGTCACCGGGTTGGGGATCGTCACGCGGGCTTGTGGCCTGTTGACCAACTCCGTGGCCGCCGCGATCTTCGGCGCGAACCGGCTGATGGACGCCTTCCGCATCGTCCAGTTCATGCCCCAGCTCTTCTCCACCTGGGTCGAGATGCCGGTCCGTGCGGCCATCGTGCCGCTGTTCACACGAAGGCGGCAGGAGGAAGGCGAGGCAGCGGCATGGGAGGCCGCCTCGAATATCATCAACACCCTCGCCGTTGGCCTCGTGCTTGTCTCCGGTGTGCTCTTCCTTTCCTCGGGTCTGGTCGTTCGCCTCGCCTCGACAGGATTCCGCGACGAAGCCGTGTGGTCGGAGATGACCCGGCTGACACAGATTGTCGTCTTCTCGATCGTCTTCTCCGTGCTCGCAGTGATTCTTGGCAGCCTGCACAACATCTACCGCCAGCAGCATTTTCCTGCGCTCGGAAGACTGGCCAATGGCTTTGCCGTGCTGGCCGCGCTCTACTTCCTCGGCCATCGCTGGGGATTCACGGGTTACGCGGTGGGCCTGCTCGCCGGCGCCATTCTTACCTTGCTCATCCAGAGCACGCTGCTGTGGCAGCACCGGCATCACTACCGCTTCATCCTGCGCCCCTGGGCACCGGAGATCCGCGAGGTGGTCAAGGTCGGCTTGCCGCTGTTCATCGGGCTGACAGGCACGCGCATCGACGTGTTCGTGGATCAGAACTTCGCCTCCTGGCTTCCCGGGGGTTCGCTCACGGCCTTGCTCTTCGCGATCGTCCTCTCGGGTGTCGCGACGGATATGGTCATCACGGTTTCCTCGACGGTGTTGCTGCCGCACTTCGCGGGTCTGGTCGCGGCGAAGCGTTTCGATGAGCTGCGTCGACGTCTGTTGCAGGCGCTCGGGGGGTACCTGTTGCTCTTGTTGCCCGCGACGGTCTTCCTTATCGTAGCGGCTCGTCCCATCGTCGATCTGTTCTTCTTGCGAGGACGCTTCACCCCCGAAAACGCCGCGCTGACGGCCACGCTGCTGCCCATCGTCGCCGTCGCGGCTCCTGTCTATGCGATGGGCCAGGTGCTGGCCCAGACGTTGATCAGTGCAGGCGATACGAAGACTCCGATGAAGGTCGGCTTCTGGCGTCTCGGCTTCAAACTGATCGTCACCGTCTCGTTGATATTCCCCTTCGGCATCGTGGCTCTCGCCATCTCTTCTTCTGCGTCAAGCTACTTCCGCACGGCCCTGCTGTGGCGTCGTCTTCCTCGGGAGATGCGGCCGAGTGGTGCGCGCTTCGTCTCGTTGGCCTCGCTCCTTCTCGTCTCGGCGTTGCTCGGCGGCGGGGCCGGTTGGGGGATGCTCACTCTCATGCCTCGCCTGCCCACGATCCTCGGCACACCCTTCATCCGCCTTGTCGTTGCGGCTGCCCGGATCCTCCTCGCCGCCGGTGGGACGATGCTGGTCCATCTCTCGGTTGCCGCACTGCTGAGCCCCGAGGCGCGCGTCGTCGTAGCGCGCCTGTTTCGTAAGGTCAGCTGAGGCTCTCAACAGACACTCGCTCCGCGGTTGTTTTCGGTGGCCGGGCAGCTAGTATGGGACCCCTCGAAGGGAGCCAAGAAGATGAAGCTGTCGACACGCGCTCGCTACGGACTGCATTGCATGGTGACCGTCTCTCGCCTTTCGGAAAGAGGGCGGCCGGTCAGCCTCGAGCAGGTCGCAAACCGGACGGGGCTCTCCAAACGCTATCTTGAGCAGCTGGCCATGGCGCTCAAGAAGGGGGGGCTGCTTCGAGGGATCGCGGGGAGGGGTGGGGGCTATGTGCTCGCCAAGCCCGCCGACCAGATCCAGCTCTGCGAGATCGTCGAGTCGACCATCGGGCCCATCAGTGTTGTTGACTGCGTTCTCGAGCCGGGCGTGTGCGAGAAGGCCCGCCGTTGCGAGAACCGGCTGATCTACATGCTGATCAACCGCTCGATCACTGACGTGCTCTCGCGCTACTCGCTGTCGGATCTGTCAAACAACGAGCGCCTGGCGAGCATCGTTGATGAGCTGCAGGTGGGATACGAGCCATCGGGTTTCGGAGAGAGCAGTGTCGCGGGTGATCCCTGCGCTCCTCATCCGGTCGTCAGTGAGACGACGGAGCTCCCTGGCTAGTTTTTACGTCTCATATTCGCTGAAAAGTGGGCTATTCCGAAAGGCGATTCTTTTCGTCGGGGTAACTTGACAGTAAGTTACATAACGCCGATCATAGAAGTCGGAATTCTGGAGGCCCTCCTCTGATGAAGCTCTCGACGCGTGCGCGCTACGGGCTTCAGTGCATGATCGCCGTTTCCCGCCTTGCGGCGGAGGCGCGGCCGGTGTCTCTCGAGGAGGTAGCACGGCACACGGGGCTGTCCAAGCGCTACCTTGAGCAGCTCGTCATCCCGCTGCGCCACGCACACCTTTTGCGCAGCTCTTCGGGGCGTGCGGGGGGGTACTTCCTCGCACGGGCAGAGAGCCAGATCCGTCTCGGCGAGATCGTCGAGGCCATGATCGGGCCGATCAACATCGTCGACTGCGTTTGCGAGCCCGAGCACTGTTTCAAGGCGGATCGCTGCGAGACTCGCCTGATCTACCTGTTAATCAATCGGAGCATCACTTCTGTTCTCAACGAGCACTCCCTGGCCGACCTGTCGGATCGCGAGCGCCTTAGCGAGATTGTTGAGACGCTGCGTGGTGAGATCGACGGTCATCCGGGCGTCAACCTGATCGCTTCCGATGACCTGTGTGGCTGCAGCGTGGGCCGCACGAGCGGAGAGTAGAGATGGACCTGGCTATTCACCTGATTCTCTATGCGTCGATTCTGGTCTTCGTCTTGGCCGTCGTCGCGCGTTTCCTGCGCATCGCGCGCTACCCGATCAATCTGCGCTGGGAGGTCTACCCCGTCCCGACGGAAGGCGCGCGAGCGCGCCACGGTGGTTCGCGTCTCGAAGATGTCGACTGGTGGGAACACGAGCGCAAGCCGGACAAGCTGATGGAGATGCGCTACATGATCCCGGAGATGCTCTTCATCAAGGCCCTGTTCGAGCACAACCGCAAGCTGTGGTATCGCTCTTTTCCCTTCCATTTCGGCTTGTATCTCCTGGCCGCCTTTGCCGCGCTACTTGCAGCGGCCGCCCTGACCTCGCTTGCTGGCTGGGAGGTGCCGGCAAGCGTATTCACTGTCGTCACCATCGTCGGTGCTACCGGGGCGCTGCTTGCGCTCGCCGGCGCGCTGGGCCTGTTGTGGATGCGGGCCACGGATGCCGACCTACGGCCCTACACGAACTTTTCGCATTTTTTCAATCTGATCTTCTTTGTCGTGTCTCTTACGCTGATGTTGCTCGCTTGGCGAGAGGCCGGCTGGCAAGTCAGTGCCTTCGCCGCGCACTTCGAGAGCCTCTTCGGTGCGAAGCTCGAGCAGGCGACGGGAGGCCCCATGATGCGGGCGGCGCTCGTCGCGCTCGCCTTGCTGCTTGCTTGGATTCCGCTGACACACATGTCCCACTTCTTCGTCAAGTGGTTCACCTGGCACAAGATCCGTTGGGACGATGAGCCCAATGTGCGTGGGGGACGCATCGAGAAACTCATCCAGAAGGCGCTCGAATCGCCCGTCTCCTGGTCAGCGCCCCATATCGGTGCGGACGGGAAGAAGAGCTGGGGCGAGCTGGCGGTCGAGGAGATGAAGAGCGAATGAGCAAGAAGAAGTTTCGCATCGAGGAGATCAGTCAGAAGAGTGTTCAGTGGGAGCACGTTGACCCTCAGGAGCTCATGTCGCTGAGCGAGCCCTTCGGCCTGGAGTATGTCGAGCCGGAGTGGACCCCGCTCAGCGACGATGCTCGAGAACGCTTTGAGGCGAGTCTCGACGACACGCTACTGCTGAACATTCCCCGGCCGGAGAGCCCCGAGAAGGAGGCGGAGCTCGTTCGGAAATTTCTCTCCGGTCTCGAGAAACTTTTCAGCGCTGACGACAACTGGCCTTTCCTGCGTCAGCTCGTGACGACGATCGAGCATTGCGCGAATTGCCAGACCTGCTCGGAGTCCTGCCACATCTACGAGGCCAGCGGCCAGAACCCTATCTACCGTCCCACCTGTCGCGCGGAGGTCCTTCGGCGAATCTACTACAAGTACCTCAAGCCGGGCGGGCGCTACTTCGCGAAGTGGCGTCACGGAGAGATCGATCTGAACTGGACTACGGTGGCGCGCCTCGCGGAGCTGAGCTACCGCTGCAACCTCTGCCGGCGCTGCGCGCAAACCTGCCCGGTTGGCTGCGACAACGGTCTCGTTTCACGTGAGATTCGCAAGCTCTTCAGTCAGGAGTTAGGAATCGTCACGCCTGAGCTGCACGACAATGGCGCGGTGTTGCAGCTCACGCGGGGTTCCTCGACGGGCATGAACTCCCTCGTCGTCAAGGACAACGTCGAGTTCATCGATGAGGAG
>CAYSMT010000055.1:0-9982 GCA_964432135.1 uncultured Acidobacteriota bacterium | reverse complement strand
CGCCTCGAGCCCTATGGGAAGCTGCATCAGTACGGCGTTGTGGCCGAGCTTATCGCGCAAGCCTTGGGTCACCCGGATTGGATTCGCTCCGGAGCGGTCGCACTTGTTGACGAAGGCAAGACGCGGCACCTTGTAGCGCTTCATCTGTCGATCGACCGTGATCGATTGAGATTGGACCCCTGCCACGGAGCAAAGAACGAGGACGGCTCCATCGAGGACCCGCAGCGCTCGCTCGACCTCGATCGTGAAGTCAACGTGTCCTGGTGTGTCAATGATGTTGATGTGGTGCTGGTTCCAGCCCACGTAGGTGGCGGCGGAGGTGATCGTGATGCCCCGCTCTCGTTCGAGCTCCATGTGATCCATCGTGGCGCCGACGCCATCCTTGCCCTTGACGTCGTGGATGGCATGGATCTTCTGGGCGTAGAAAAGGACGCGTTCGGTGAGCGTCGTCTTCCCGGAGTCGATGTGGGCCGAAATGCCGATATTTCGGATGCGTTCGATTTCGTTGGTCATTTTCGCGGTCGTCCTTGGCCTTTTGCCGGTCGCACTGTAGGCGTCAGCGTCCCGCGGCCGGACCCCCTTGATCCGGACGGAAAAGATCTCTCCGGGCTGTCCGGGAGAGCAGCGGTGGGCAGAGAGCGCCGCCGCGTCTTCGACCGGCGCGAAGTGTACGGCAGGAAAGCGACGCTGTCCAAGTATTCATCTGTGGTTGAGGACGGGCGGTGAAAGTGGGTTAGCCCGTCTGCGCAGGGAAGCGTTCGACGAACTTTGCCAACGCTCGCGGGGAGCCGATCAGGAGAATCCGGTCGTTTTTGCGGAGGACACCGTCCGGATCGGGGGGGACCTCCCAGGAGAGGATGTCATGGCCATCGTTGCCCCGGCCGGTGAGGTGGTGCACCGCGATGGCATGGAGGCCGAAAATAGCACGAATATTGAGCTCTCTGAGCGTCTTGCCAACGAAGGACTTGGGTACGAGATGCTCGCCCATGTCGACGTCCGGTCCGAGGTCGACGAAGTGCTCCAATCCGGGGTTGACCAGGGCTTTGACCATGTCGCCGGCCACGTCCCGCTCAGGAAAGACGACGCGGCTCACGCCGAGGGTTTTGAGCGCCTCCTCTTCTGCGACGCTGTCGACCAGTGCGACGATCGGCGCACCTTGAGGCATTCTGCGCCGCAGGAAATGGGCCACGAGGACCGTCGTGTCGAAGTGCCGACGCAGCGCGATGACCGCTCCCCACCAGTTGGAGACCCCTTCTTCCTCGAGCACTCGGGTCTCGGTTACGTCGGCGACGATGGCACGCGGCACCTGGTCGGCGAGACCGGCGAGATTTCGCTCGTCTCGATCGAAGATCACGACATCCACGTCGCCGACCCGCGAGAGCTGTCGCGCCGCCTCTCTGCCGAAGACGCCCATTCCAAGCACCGCGATCGTGCGTTTCATCCCTATTCCATCCTATCCGACGAGGATTCTCGCCACGGGGTAGGTCATCGGCAGGGGACGGCGTTCGCCGATCAAGGAGGCGCCGACGACCAGCGGACCGAGGCGTCCGAGGAACATCAGCACGACGATGATCAGACGACCCCCGGTGCTGAGGGTTCCGGTCAGTCCCGTGCTCAAGCCCACCGTGCCCAATGCGGAGACGATCTCGAAGAGGTGATCGAGGTAGTGATCCGAGGCGGCGTTGTGCGCCACGAGCCCAACCTCGGTCAGTTGTAAGGCAAGACCGGCGACGAAGATCAACCCGATGAAGGAGCCGGCGATCGCGAGGGCTTTGGCCACCTGATCGCGCGCGATGCGTCGGCCGAAGACCTCGGTGCGGGGCCGGCCGCGCAGACGGGAGCGGACCATTGCGAAGAGCACGGCGAAGGTCGTTGTCTTGAGTCCTCCGCCGGTCGATCCCGGCGAGGCACCGATGAGCATCAAGACGAGCGCTGTTGTGAGGGTGGCTCCTGTCATCGACGACAAGCTGACGGTATTGAAGCCCGCTGTGCGGCAGGTGATCGAGAAGAAGACCGGGTCGAGGACGCGCTCGAGCGGGGATGCCGATGCCAGCGAGTTGGGTGCCTCGAAGGCAGCGTAGGCCAGGGCGCCGAGCACCAGGAGTGCGGCCGAGGTGCTTAGCACGAGGCGGGTGTGCAGGGATAAGCGCCACCAGCGTCTCTGGGTCTTGTTGAGACGAGCGAAGCGGAGGAGCTCCGAGAGGACGAGGAAACCAAGTCCGCCGAGGACAATCAACGAGAGCACGACGACGGTTACGAAAGGGTCCTCACGGTACGAGGCGAGTGAGTTCGTATGTAGCGAGAACCCCGCATTGCAAAAGGCCGAGACGGAATGGAAGAGCGCGAGCCAAGCGGTGCGCAGGCCCCAGCCGCCTTCTTCTCGGGCACCGATGCGGGCGAAGAGCAGCAACGCGCCGCAGCCTTCGATCAGGATTGTCAGGCCGACGACGCGCCGAACGACCTGGTGTGGCGTTAATCCGGCGATGCCGATGCCGTGTGTTGCGTCGACATAAAGGCGCGTCGCGAGATCGGTCTGAGTGCGTACGCTGAGCATGACGAGAGTGCTCAGAGTGAGGATTCCCAGGCCTCCGAGTTGGATCAGGGCCAGCACGACGACCTGACCTGCTGTCGACAGCTCGTGGCCGGTGTCGACGACGATCAGGCCCGTCACGCATACGGCAGAGGTTGCGGTGAAGAGCGCTTCAACGAAATCCAACTGGCCCGGCTGCCTGTGGCAGACGGGCTGCATCAATAGGGCTGTCCCGCAAATAATCAGCAGGAGAAAGGAGATGACGGTCGCTTTGGATACTCGCGAGATCACGGCGCGCCATGATAGCAGGCACCGCTTAGGAAAACAGGTCCTGCACCTTATCCCGATAGGAGCGGCTCATCGTCAGCTTGCTGCCATCATTGAGAATGACGGCGTACTCTCCGTGAAACCAGGGCTGCAGCTCTCGGACGGCGTCGAGATTAACGATACGCGAGCGGTGGATTCGGAGGAATTTCTTTGGATCGAGCCTGGTCTCGATGCGATTCATCGTTTCTCGCAGGAGATGCTCCTTGCCATCGGTGTGAAGCCGGAGGTAGTTGCCGGCTGCCTCGATGTAGTTGATCTCATCAACTTTGACGAAGTACACGCGCCCTCCGCTCTTGATCACGAGGCGCTCTGCGAAGGGCACGCCATCCCTCAGGCCCTCGATCAGTGCTCTGAGTCGCCCTTCGAGCCGTGCGGCTTCTCCGCTGGCTCTGTTCTCTCTCGCGCGCTCAAGGGCCTGGCGGAAGCGGTCACGGTCGAAGGGTTTGAGCAGGTAATCAAGGGCGTGGACCTCAAAGGCGCGCAGGGCATAGCGGTCAAAAGCCGTGACAAAGATTACCGGTGGCATCTCGCTGGCACCGATCGCTCGCACGACCTCGAAGCCGTCGGCGTTGGGCATCCGGACGTCGAGGAAGACGAGATCCGGTTGTTTGTCACGGATCGCGGCAATGGCTTCCGGTCCATCGACACATTCACCAACGATCTCGAGATCCTCCTCTTGCTCCGTGAAGATGCGCAAGCGTTCTCGCGCCAAAGCCTCGTCATCTACGATCAAGACGCGCATCATGCGTGCGCCTCCTCTGAGAGCTCGTCTTCGAGGCGAAAGGGAATACGGATGCCGACGCGCAGGCCGCCATTTTCTCGGTTTGCGATCTCGAAACCGTGGCTCTCTGGATAGACCTGCTCAAGGCGCTTGCGGGTGTTTGCCAGGCCGACGCCCTCTCGTTTGCGCATGCGGTAGCTCTCCGGGAGGCCACTGCCATTGTCGAGGATCTCCAGCCGGAGATCGTTGCCGATGCGCCGGGCGACGATTTCGATCAGGCCGCTCTCGGTGTTGGGGGAGATGCCGTGCTTGATCGCGTTCTCGACCAGTGGTTGGAGCAGGAGGTTGGGAACGAGTGCGTTTTCGAGCTCGACGGGGATGTCGATAGCGATTTCGAGGCGAGAGCCAAAACGCACGCGCTCGATATGCAGATAGTGCTCGAGAAACTCTAGCTCACGGCGCAGGGTGACCTCCTGTCTGTCCCCGTGTTCGAGGGTCATGCGCAGCAGATCTGCGAGGCGGATCAGCATGCGTTCGGCGGCGTCGACGTCGCGGCGCATGAGTGTCGATATAGCGTGTAGCGTGTTGAAGAGAAAGTGAGGCTGCAGCTGCATGCGGAGCACCTGCAACTGGGCCCGTGCGAGCTGGACGGCCAGTCGTGAAGCTGCCAATTCACCCTGTCGATGCCTTCTCGCATACTCCACCGCATGACTCAATGCGATCACGCCCCAGGCAGCGAGCATGCCAGACCAGAACTCTTGGCGGAGATAAAAGCGATAGACGGTCCAAAAGGAGCTCTTCAGTGGCGGCCAGACGAAGAAAAGGTCGAAGCTGATGATCAGCAGGATTGCGAGAGCATAGAGGACCATGCTGGCTGGAAAGTACACGAGCAGGCCGCGCCGCCAGCTTCGTCCCTGCACCGGAATACGGCGGGTCAGCCAAAAGATGAGCGGGGAGAGCATGGCCCAGATGTAGACATCCGGCAGAGCGCTGAGCAGGGCCTTCGACCAGCTAGCGTCGCTGCCCCTGTTCAGCCAGTTACGATGGATATAGTCGGCGAAGGTCAGCCCGATCAGGGTCCAAAACGCGAAGTAGAGCCCCCAGAAAAGGAGCCGGCGGCGCAGGCGCTGGGAGGAAGGATTCGACATGGTGGGCTCGCAAAGCTCCGCCATCATAGCCCGGATGCTTCAACCGGCTGGTTGGGGAATGCTCGCCTGGACCAATTGCTCGGCATGCGTGCGCTCGGCAGGTTGAAGATCCCGTCGTTCGAGGGCTGCCGTGGCGGAAGCTGCTGAAAGGTTCGGGTCGAGTTCACGGCATTGCAGGGCGAGACGCACCAACATCGACGTGCTGAGCTTGTCCGGGGGACCCTTCGCGCAGCGATGGAAAGCATCTCGAGCCCAGTCCGCATGCTGAGCTCGTTGTAGGGCCTGCCCGACGCGAAGGCTCAGGCCTGGCTCGGGGATGAGATCAGGGAGGCGGCCGATGACTTCGAACCAGTGCTCGAAGGCAGCGCCAGCCTCTCCCTTGCGCAGCATGGTTTCGATCAGATGGAGCATGGCGGGCGCGGCGTGGGCGGCCCAACCACGACGCAGCGCAAGATCCCACAACGAGAGTGTGAGATCAATGTTTGACGGGTCCTGCCGCCATGCTTCGGCAAGCAGGCCATAGGCTTCGTCGCTGCGTCCGGCACGATCCGCTTCAGCCGCTTTCTCGATCACGCTGTTGTCCACGACGGTGATCTTGTCCTCGATCGATGCCGTGATGAAGCGTTCTTCAAACTGGCTTTTCTGGATCGCGAACGCGGCGAGCGCTCCGAAGGCGAAGCCCCCCACGTGGGCCATATAGGCAACCCCCGAGGAGCCGCCGTCGAGGCCATGGACCATGAGCATCATGAACAACTGCTCGCCGAACCACAGGGGCAGCATGAGCCATGCCGGAGCGTAAAAAGTACCCCGCCAGATGAAGCCGACCATGTAGAAGAAACGGATGCGGCTGTGCCAGTGCCGGATCATGAAAGCCCCCATGATGCCGGCGATCGCCCCCGAGGCGCCGATCATGGGTGTTGCTGAGTCCGGGTAGAGTAGGATGAAGCTCAGCGCCGCGACCAGACCCGAGACGAGATAGAAGCCGGCGAAGAGGGGACGACCCCAGACGTCTTCCACGAAGGGACCGGCGAGGAAGAGGATCAGCATGTTCCCGAGCAGATGCATCCAGCCCCCGTGAAGGAACATGTGGGTCACGAGGGAGATCGGCGAGAGCTTCGAAGGCACGAGCCCCCATTTGAAGAAGCCATGCTCATTCAGCCCCGCCAGCCCCTTGCGCGTCAGCTTGTCGAGCTTGTCTTGTTGCTGCGCCACTTCGAAGGGGGTGTGTGGCTTCTTTTCGGCAAACTCCTTGGCACTCTCGATGAAGGCTTGGCGCGCCTGCTCGTTGGCGCCGCGAAAGAGAAGCGCTTCGAGCTCGCTGTCGAGCTCCAGGTAGGGATGGAGCAAGTAGAACTGCACGGCCTCATCCAGAGCGTGGCCAGCCTCGGGGTCCATGGGCGGTGAGCCGAAACCCGTGAGTACGAAGGCTATAGCGCACATGAGCATGATGCCGTAGGTGACGAACGGCGCGCGCCGGACGGTGTTCTGTTCTTGGCCGATGGGGATGAGCAGCATAGTGGCAATATGGGGTGGTGTGCGCTGCCGGTCACGCCAGGATTGCGGGGGGTGGTTTCACGCTGCCTTCATGATCTTCCGTGGGTTAGCGGCGGATGATCTCTCCAGAGCCATAGATCGAGCGGTTGAGCTCTCGAGGATCGCCGTGAATGATCACGTCTCCGCTGCCCTTGATCGAGACGTCGAGCGTTTGCTCGACGCAGATCTCGGCGTCGCCGCTACCCATGATCGAGACCTTGACCGCGGCCGCCTCGAGCCCGAAGAGTTCGACATCGCCCGAGCCTTGGATGAGGATGTCGAGCTTGCGGGCTTTCCCTGAGCCCGTGACATCTCCGGATCCTTGCACGGTCACGTCGAAGTCCTGCGCGTCGACCCCCTCGAAGTCGATATCGCCCGAGCCGGCGAGGGCGACGGCCTCGAGGGCGGGCGAGGTGACGACGACGCGCAGCCCGAGGCGGGTCGAGTAGGCGTCTCGGGCAGAGATCACGAGGGTGTCGCCATGCACCTTTGTGACGATCAAATCGAGCAGATTGTCGTCCCCCTGGACTTCAACCCGCGTCTGATCTGCGATGCGCAGCGAAAGATGAGCAGACCCGCGAAGCCGGATCTTCTGGAAAGCCTCGACCTGGCGGGTCTGCGATGCCTTGACGCCCGAGCCCCGGACTGGGCTGACGGAGGAGTAGAGACGCGCGCAACCGGTCGCGGCCACGAGCGTGGCAAGGATCGGAATCCAGAAGAATCGATCTCGTCTCATACTCGTGTCCTCCGCGGGGATCGGTCCATCCGCCGCCCGAGGGCTGGAGTCTATGGGAGGATGCTCCCCAATTTGACATCCTCGAAGACCGCTTTCAAGATATGGGGATCGCCCCGAGGCACAGGTGGTCGCGCCCATCTTTCGAGCGGTTGTCGGGAGGGCTGGGCTGGATCTCGGTATCCGGGTCAATCCACGGGGTCTTCGGGGACCGGTAAACGCTGGATGTGACCACTGCGGTTGGCGGGAAGGATGTAGGCGGGCCAGCCATCCTTCGAGCGGCGGAAGCGTGCTGGGAGAAGCTTGTCGATGGGCAGCGCGTCGCGGGGAAGCTGTTTCTTTCGCGCGAGTTCGCGTCGTTCCTCTCGGAGCTTCTCCCGGAACTCGGTTTCTTCCTCGGTGAGCCGCGCCCGTTGCTCGTGCGCCTTGGGGAGCTCGTCGTAGAAGGCGAGGGCACTCTCTCTCGTCCAGTGCAGAGGTATGGAACCGTGTTTTGGGCCCCAATCCCAGCGCAGTGAGCGTCCGTGATTGACTAGCGCCAACCGGGACGGCGTCGCGGTGATCATGTGTGCCGCCTTGATGGGAGGCAGCAGCAGCTCGCCTTCGGGAGTGATCGGGAAGGGCTGCAACGGATAGGGCAGGCGCAAGCGCAGGTTCTCCCGTGCGCTACAGACCTCGGTTGGTTCGGCATCGAGAGGGAAGGTTTCGAGAATGACTTTCCCGCAGGGCGCGCCGTGGCGTACGCGGAGACCCGTTGCCGCATCGACCAGCGCGCGCGAGACGCCTGGCGGGCGTACGAAATCACGCGCTGCCTCGCCGGCCAGAGCGTCGGCGAGGAAGTGGGTCCAGATCGGCAAGGCCGCCCGAGCTCCCGTCTCGCGCTTGCCGAGCGTCGTGTTGTCGATGTGCCCGACCCACACGCCAACCGCGATCGAAGGTGTGAAGCCGACGAAGAGCGCGTTGTTGAACTCGTCCGTCGTTCCCGTCTTGCCGCCGACCGGTCGGCCAAGAGCCAGGGCGCCGCGTCCCGTTCCGTGGAGTACGATGCCCTCAAGGAGCGAGACCATCATCGCGGAGACCTCCGGGGAGAGCACTTCGCGGGTCTCGGGAGCCGCGCGGAACAGCTCACGTTGGTCCGCGTGACGGACCTGCTTGATCAACTGCGGCTTGACGAGCACACCGCCGTTGACGAAAGCAGCGTAGGCGGCGACGAGGTCGACGAGCTTGACGTCGAAGGAGCCCAAGGCCAATGAAGGGAAGGGCTTGAGGCCCGAAGAGATGCCTAGGCGCCGGGCCATCTCCACGGCCGGTTCGTAACCCAGCGCGTCGAGCAGGCGGATCGTTGGGATGTTGCGTGAATGCTCGAGTGCGTGGCGCAGAGTGACATAGCCCTCGTAGTCGAGCTCGTAGTTTTCGGGCTGGTAGGGCTTTGAGCCGGCGTCGACGATGACCGTCGGTGCGTCGAAAACGCGATCGGTCGGCCGGAAGCCGTTCTCGAGCGCCGCGGCGAAAATGAAGGGTTTGAACGCCGATCCTGGCTGCCGGCCCGCTTGCATCGCGAGATCCCATTGAGTTGTCGCAAAATCGCGGCCGCCGACATGGGCCAGCACCTCGCCCGTCGCCGCATCGAGGGCGATGAGGGCGGCCTCGGCGCTCGGATCCGAGGCGAGGTCGACGCGGCTGATGGCCCCTTGCTTGTCGAGCTTGACGACCTTGACAGGCACGATCGTGAGCGGTTCGAGCAGACTGGAGAGAGATTTCTTCCCGGTCCAGGCAATGGCGCGCCGCTCCACGGACAGCGTCGTCTCGCCAATGCGCAGCTGCGCCTTCCCCTTCTCGACCGCGAGCACGACGGCCGGGAGGATGTCGTCGACCTGGGGGGCGCGATACCACGCTGGATCGTCGTACTCCTCCGGGCCGATTCCCTCCGGTAGGGGACGACCTTGGGGTAGCTGCTTCCATCGCCGGCCGTACTGGTCGAGACCCCAGCGCACGGCTTTTTCCGCGGCGATCTGAAAGCGCGGATCGAGAGTCGTGCGCGCGACGAGCCCTTCGCGGTAGACGGCTTCTTCCCCGAACTCGGCGACAAGACGCCGCCGCACCTGCTCGACGAAATGGGGGGCGAGATCCTGGACCGGCCGCTTGGCGGCCAGCTCCAGCGGGGCCTTCATTGTCTTCTCGGCCTGCGCCGGATCGAGCACGCCTTCAATGACCATGCGCCGGAGAACGTGACTCCGGCGGTGTAGGGCACGTTCCGGATAGCGATAAGGAGTGAGCCGCTCGGGAGAGTTGATCAAACCTGCTAGCAGCGCGGATTCCGCGAGGTCGAGCTCGCGAGCGGGTTTGCCGAAGTAATACTTCGAGGCGGCTTCGACGCCATAGCGTCCGTGCCCGAGGTAGATGCGATTGCAATATTGCGTGAGGATGTCTTGCTTGCTGTAGTGCATCTCGATCTGCGTGGCATAGACCGCCTCGATGATCTTGCGCCGGAAGGTCTTCTGGCGGTGCAGGAACTCGTCCCGAGCGAGCTGCATGGTGATCGTGCTGGCACCCTCCGAGCGCCGCTGAGAGGAGATGTTCCGCAGCGCCGCGCGAGCGACGGCCCGGAGATCGATGCCGAAGTGGGAGAAAAAGCGCGGATCCTCTGTCGCAACGATCGCCTTGAGCAGCCAGGGGCTGATCTCGTCGAGACTGACGGGAATGCGCTTCTGCTCCGCGAAGGAATGGAGGGGGGCGCCATGGCGATCTTCGAGGAGGGTGACTTGGGAGAGCTTCATCACATCCATGCGATCGATGCCCGGCAGCTCGCGCAGCAGCGCGTTCCCACACACCAAGCCGAGCAGGGCGGCGACGAGGTGAAGCGCCCCAATCCAGATCCAGGCGCGCCTCGAAAGGCGGAAGAAGCAGCGAAGTTTCATCAGCGTCAGCGTATCCATCGGCGACATTCTAGCTTGGAACGGCACGAAAGCCGGGAGAATGCAGCGCCCCGG
>CAYSMT010000054.1:0-10046 GCA_964432135.1 uncultured Acidobacteriota bacterium | reverse complement strand
ACTTTCTCAACCGCACGCACATGAACTTCTACTTCGACAAGATCGATCCGGGTCTGATGGAGCGCCTCGTGCACAGGATCGAGGCGGCAGACACACACCTTGATAACTGGCGCACCGCAAGCTCAGACGACTTCCGTTCCGCTGGAACACGTTACTGGGAGGCCTTTGACACGAAGGAGTTCCGACGCTTCCCACTCGCCTTCTCCCACCACACCCTCTGGAAGGGCGTCAAGGAGTACCTCAACGACGAACGGCAGAGGCTGATAGAAATCTACTCCTTTCACGGAAGCAGCGAGCTGCGCCACTTCGACGAGACACCACCGATTCTGCGCGGCCACCTCCCCGATGCGGTGACGCGCCCGGGACCGAAGTACAGCGTGCGCGAGCTGCTTGACGAGGGAGCCCATCTCGGCATCGTCGGTGGATCAGACGATCACTTCGGAGAGGCGGGCAGCCATGCCTTGACGGGCATCTACGCCAACAGGCTGAGCCTACAGGCGTTGCTCGAGGCACTCTATGAGCGTCATGCCTACGCTGTCAGTGGTCACCGCACAATCGTCTCTTTCCGCGCCGGAGACGCTGAGATGGGAGAGACGATCGAGGGCGATTCACCTCCGCGCTTCACCGCGGAGGTGACGGCCGACGGCGAGATCGACCGTTTGCAGATCATCAGCCGTGGCGCCGTTGTGTGGGAGCAGCATCTCGGCGGGCAGCGCCATGCACGCTTCGAGTGGACGCCCTCCGCGCATTCCGACCTGCGCCCCACCTACTACTATCTCCGTGTGATCCTCACCAGCGGGCACGCGGCTTGGTCTTCGCCGATCTGGACCCGCTGAAAGCAGCCCATGTTCCGGGCCGCCCTGATATCCTGATTGTGGAACGCTATACTGCGTCCGAAGCGCAGCCTATGTCAGGAGCAGGCGAGCCGATGAAGATCGCACGATAGCATCGACATGCGTGATGAATGGAAAGCTCTGGCGCGAGAGCTGCTGAACTTCAGCGCTCTCGCGCTATTTATACTGATGTCGGCACGAGTGGTAAACCTGCTGCGCTACGCGGGTCTGCCCTACCTGCGAGATCATGCCGCGGCGGCAGCCCTGTTCTTCCTGACAGGCTTTCGTTTCGATCTGAAGCTTGTGTCAACCTTGTTGTTGCTTCTGGTGTTCATCCCCGGAGCATTACTGGTGTGGATTCTTTCCTGGAAGCGACTCGTCACCTGCGCCCGGGGCGGGCTGTTGGTCGCGCTCGAGCTGCTGATCGTCCTCGTCTTCGTCGAGTTCGGTTACCTGCTGTTTTTCAATCGCACCATCGACCTGCTGGTTTTCGGCATTATCGAGGATGACACATCGGCCGTCGTGAGCAGCATTCTCGGCGACCATCGTCTGGTCGCACTGCTCCTCGGCACCATTGTCGCTATGGTTCTAGGCGCGATCGGCTTTCTTCGCCTCGGCTCTCATCGTCCCGGACCCACTCCGCGGAATGAAGCGCCATCGCAGCGCCGCGGGTCTCGGTCCAAGGGCGTCGCGGTCTATCTGCTGTGCGTCATCGTGCTATTCCTGCCGGCTCGGGGAAGCCTCGGCACCTTCCCCTTGAGGCGGGGAACGGCCGCCGTGGGCAACGACAGCAACCTCAATGCCCTCGTGATCAATGCCCCCTTTAACTGTTACTACGCCTTTCGGGACCGAGGCAAAGACCCCCTGCGTTTTGACAGCGCGCACCTGCTGCTGGAAGCCGGCGTGGCCAACGAAAAAGAACTGAAGCGCCGGGCCGGCTATGACATCGATCATCCCTTAAAGGTCGTGACTCCTCAGAGTCCGTTGAGGGAAGAGCGCGCGCCGATCGTCATCTTCGTGCTCATGGAAGGCTGGTCCAGCCATATCCTTGCGGGAGATGGACCGACCAATCGTGTGCTCGGCGCTTTTAGTAAGCATCTGAGCAAGGGCTACCTCTTCACTCGCTTACTTGCCAACCACAACGGTACGAACTCCACTATCGAAAATCTGCTCCTCTCCTCGCCCTTGTCACCGTTGTCCCAGTCTCGTGCGGCCTCCACGCCTTTTTCCCACTCCAGCTTGCGACCCTTCAAAACTCAGGGCTATGAAACCGTGTTTCTCAGCGGTGGCTACAGCTCCTGGCGACGACACGACCAGTTCTGGCCGCTGCAAGGAGTGGATCGCTACATCGGCCGCAGAACGATTGAGAAACGACTCGACGTATCGGCGAACAACCCCTGGGGCGCTTACGATGGCGATGTCTTCCGCTATCTCGAGGAGATGTTGTCGGAACGTAAGAACAACGATCCACCCCTCTTCGTCTTCGTACTGACGACGAACAATCATCCACCCGTGCGCTTACCTCCCAACTATCAATCGCCTCCTCTAGACCCGTCCGTCTATGGTTTCGAAGCGGACGATAGCGCAAGAAAGGAAATGCTTCGGGCCTTCAGCTATGAAAGCAATGCCTTGGGTGAATTCCTCGACTGGATCGAGGACAGCACGCTGTCGGATCGGGTGATTCTCGTGGCCACAGGAGACCATCCGCTGCGAGGTTTTGCCGACTACAGCAGGGCCCAACACCTATGGCAGCGCTATGCGGTTCCCGCCTATTTCCGCGTCCCGGCAGCCTATGATCGCTTGCAGGGGGTTGCCACGAAGCTTCCGGCTTCCCATGCTGATCTCTTCCCGACCCTCTACGAGATGGCCTTGTCCGAGGGAGCTTATCTGAGCTTTGGAGAGGCTCTCATGAACAAAACTCGAGACGACGCCTATGGCTGGACCTCAGACGGCATCTTCATTTTTGCCGAAGGCATGGCCGACAGCGATAGCGAGATGCTCTTTCCTTGGGCGGGAAAAGGCTTGGTTTCGCCCCGCGGTCGACCTCTAACCCCCTGGCACAAACGCATCGTGCAACAGGAGCGCTTCCGCCGCCTGCTCAAGATCTGGCTACTGGTCACCCAACGAGATGCCACGACAACAACCCAAGCTGACGCCGGATGAACAGGGCGCGAGCCGACCCAGCGCGCTGCCACCTGGGCAAAGCATGGGCACTTACTCGTTGAAAACACGCTTGTTCATCCTCGCAACGACGGCGAGCGCTGCCTCGAGACGTTCGAAATCGATAATCCCTGGGTGCTGCCAGACGCAAGCACCAAAAAGCACGGCGTAGGGTCGAGCAAGACGAATGGCCGTCTCGACGCCTGCCGCGCCGTCAGGGAGCTCGAGGATGATGCGATGGCGGAAGGAGAGACGCTCGATGGCGCGGAAATCAAAGCGCGTGACCGCCGCCGTGCCGCTCTGGGCCGGCCGGACCCACAATGCGTCAACCTCGAGGGGAATCCGCTCTGGATCGAGATGCTCTTGCTCGACACGCAGAATGTGCAAGAAGGCCTCCTCCGGAGGAGCCTGCCCGAGCTCGGTCACGGCGCCCCAGACACCTCGCGGAAGCTCCTGATCCGGACGGAGCAAGACCAGGCGAGCCATCAGCGGAGGAAGACCGGAGACCACAGCGACAGCAGCGGAACTCGTCAGTGCCATACCGCGTCCGTCGCCAAGCTCGATGACGGCGCCATCGACGCCCAGCGCGCCAGCTTCTTCCGCTTGACCCCGATCAGCGAGACCATGGAGCAGCGTCTTGACCGGGCGCATCATTTGATGCGGAACTTCACGACGATCGGATGGGGTAGCTCCTTCGCGCTGAGCAACATCTCGTAGCGCCGGCCCAGCAACTCACCCTCCGGATGCGGAAAATAGAGCATGTCATACACCCAATAGAACTTTGGCAGCACGACCCGATCGACCAGCGTGCTGCGCATCGCCGTGCCGAGAACGGGGAAGAACACGAGCTTGCCTCGGGGCCAGGCATCAAAACGCCCGGCGAAAGCCCCCTCGAAGTGCTCGCTGAGTCGAAAGTCGATCGGAATCGCGAGGTGAGCCTCGCGTATCTCGGAAAAGACGGCCAGAGGATAGCGCTTGCCCGTATCGTCGATCAGCGTGAAGGACTCTCGCCCGAGGGAAAGGCGGCCCAGGCCGATGTTGGCGACGCCAAGGGCTATGGGGATGTAGGGTTCCTTGGCGTGGCGTCGCGTCGCAGCCGTATCGATCGCGAAGGCGACGAGGGTGCCTTCTTCGATATAGGAGTAGGGTGTCAGGCGGGGATGGAGATCTTCCTCTTGTGGAAGTGTGCCCTTGAAGCTCTGGCACCCCCCCCCCAGCAACGCGAAGACCAGGGCGAGCCCAACAAGCCGGATACGAGATCCCATCATCATCACTCCTCCTCGAGATCGATTATCCGTGCATCCCGTCGCGAGAGATAGTCCACGCTTCGTACACCGCGAAAGGAGAGATGCCCAACGACGAGAACCGGCACACGAAATCGTGAAATGCGCCCCTTCGACCCGTGCGCCGAAAGTGACCTGGCGCGCCGAAGGGGTCTCCCGAGACGCGAGATCAGAGCAATTGCTGAGGGTCGATGTCGACGTGCAGCCAGCGTGGGGCGTTGCCCGCATTGTCGCGCAACGGAGCGATCGCCTGGCGCAGCGCATCGGCGATGCGACCACGCCGCTCGGCGCGCACGAGAAGCTGAACGCGCCATAGCCCGCGCAAACGCGCCAGCGGTGCTGAGGTCGGCCCCAGCACGACGACCCGGCCCGCGCCGGCGAGCCGAACAGCGTCGGCGAGCCGGGCCGCGCGCTCGAAGGCCACTGGTTGTTCGCGATCCTGTACGATGAGGTTCGCCAGGGCAGTGGCCGGCGGGTAATGCATCAGCTCGCGCGCGGGAAGCTCGCTGGCGAGGAAGGTGTCGTAATCCTGGGCGATCGCGGCACGAAGAGCCGGGTGGTCAGAGCGGAAGGCCTGGACGATGACCCGGCCCGGTGCATCGCCTCGGCCAGCTCGACCCGCAACCTGGGTCAAAAGCTGAAAGGTCCGCTCCCCAGCACGGAAGTCAGGCAAAGCCAGACTCATATCCGCCGAAAGTACACCGACAAGAGTCACGCGCGGAAAATGATGTCCTTTGGCAATCATCTGTGTCCCGACGAGCACGTCGTAGGCCCCATGTGAGAAACCATCAAGGAGCTCGGCCAGGCGCCGTGCTGACCGAGCAATGTCCCGATCGAGGCGAGCGATCCGCGCACCTGGAAGAAGCTCGCGCAGCGCCTCCTCAGCCCGCTGGGTGCCGTAGCCAAGGTCCGCGAGAAAGGGCGACGCACAGCTCGGGCAGGTCTCGGGACGCGGCGCATGGTGGCCGCAGTAATGACAACGCCGGCGCAAACCTTCCTTGTGCCAAGTCAGTGAGATGCTGCAGGAGGGACAGCCGACGGCCTCGCCACAGGCGCGGCAGTGTAGCACCCGCGTATAACCCCTGCGGTTGAGCAGAACCATGGCTTGCTCGCCGCGCTCGAGGGTCTTCGCCAACTCCGCGACGAGGCGCCGGGAGAGCGGACGATCGGCGCCGACCTCGCGAAACTCCTTGCGCATATCGACCAGCTCGACCTCGGCCAGAGCCGCGCCGCCAACCCGGGTGGGCAAGCGCAGGAGATCGGCCTTATCGCGGCGGGTGAGCTCCCACGCCTCGAGGGAGGGTGTCGCCGAACCTAACAACACGACGGCGCTGGCCTCGCGACCCCGAACGAGAGCAAGATCCCGGGCATGGTAGCGGGCCCCCTCCTCCTGCTTGTAGCCGCCATCGTGCTCCTCATCGACGACGATCAAGCCCGGACGCAGCAGAGGCGCGAAAAGTGCAGAACGTGCACCGACGACGACCCGCGCCGTGCCCTTGCGCGATCGCTGCCAGGCATCAAAGCGCTGGCGATCGCTCAACCCGGAGTGCAGAACGGAAACTTCATCGCCGAAACGCTGGGCAAGCGACTGAGCCAGCTTGGGTGTCAGACCGATCTCGGGCACGAGAAAGAGCACGGGCCGGCCCTTCTTGAGCGTATGCTCCGCCGCACGCAAGTAGACCTCTGTCTTGCCCGAGCCCGTGATGCCATAGAGAAGCACCGCCCGAAATACGCCGCGATCGATCAAGCCGTTGAGATGCGCCTGGGCCTGCTGCTGATTGTCACTCAGCCGTACCGGCCGAGAGACGGGGAAAGAGAGTTCGGGCAGCGGCGCCGCGTCAACCTCACGCTCCTCTTCAACGAGTCGCCCCGCCGCGAGCAGCGCGGCGATCACCCCACCACTGGTCCGCGCCGCACGAGCCAGCTCGGCGCTCGTCCGGCCCGGCTGATCCAGCGCAGCTCGCAGTGCGCGCTGCTGCGCGGGCGCACCTCGCAGCTCGGCTAACACCGCTTCCATGTGCCCGGCAAGCCCCGGAGCAGGGAAAAGCACGCGACGGGTTGGGGGCGCCCCGCGGCTTCGGCCCTGCTCGTGCTGGACTTCGAGCCAACCCGCCCGGCGCATCCGCTGGAACGCCGCCACACTCTCAAGACGCTCAAGCAGCGTCTTCTCGAGTGCCCGCGCTCCTGGACGCCGGACGAGCCAGCTCAGCACAGCCGGAGCCTGGGCGTCTCGCGCAGCGAGCCGGCCCACCTCTGTCAACCGAACCCATTTGCGACCCCGGGAAGCGAGCGCCGCAGGCAGGGCGGCACGTGCCATCTCACCGGGCGGAGCGAGATAGTAGCGCGCACCGTAGAGGACAGTGGCGAGCAGATCCTCGGGCAACGCGGGGTGCTCCGGCTCGTCGAGAGCTTCGATGACGGTCTTGATCTCGACACCCTCAGGAGGTGATCCACCCAGGGCGGTGACAACACCGACAACCTGACGGCTGCCGAGCGGAACACGCACGCGCACACCCAGCGCGAGCCTACCGGCTAGGGCCGGGGGAACCCGGTAGCTCAGCGGATCGGGCAGGGGAGCAGGAACAGCAACCTGGGCGAGATCCTCCATCAACACGACGCGGCTCAGCCCGCCAGACCGGCCTCGTCGAGGGCGGCTTGGACGAGGGCCTCATCCGCCACCTCGGCGAGGGTGACCCGCATCAGCGGCTCGCGCTCCATCGCGCAGCGCACGGCGTGCCGCGCACCAGGATTTCGGGCCCAGGCCCGGCGAGCGATGCCATTGGACACATCCCAGGAGAGCATCTCTTGTGCCCTGGACGCCGCCGCCTCGGAGCCATCTAGGACGAGGCCAAAACCACCATTGATGACCTCGCCCCAGCCGACGCCACCACCGTTGTGGATACTGACCCAGCTCGCTCCGCGAAAAGCGTCGCCAATGACGTTCTGGATGGCCATGTCGGCGCACAGGCTTGAACCGTCGCGAATGTTCGCCGTCTCGCGCCAGGGCGAATCCGTGCCGGAAACATCATGGTGGTCGCGACCGAGCACGACGGGGGCCGTGATCTTACCGGTGGCGATAGCCTCGTTGAAGGCGCGGGCGATGGCCTGGCGGCCTTCCCGCTCGGCGTAGAGGATCCGCGCCTGAGAGCCGACCACGAGGCGATTCTCCTCGGCCCGCTCGATCCAATGCAAGTTGTCGAGCATTTGTTGGCGGGTCTCGAAACTCGCCTCGTTCGCCTGGCGCCGAATTACCTCGGCAGCAATGTGATCCGTCTCATGCAGGTCCTCCGACCGGCCGGAGGTACAGACCCAGCGGAAAGGCCCAAAACCATAGTCGAAGCACTCCGGCCCCATGATGTCTTCGACATAAGAGGGGTAACGGAAAGCACCCCCCTTCCCCATGACCTGAGCCTGGGCGTCCCGGGCACGAATCAGGAATGCATTGCCGTAGTCCCAGAAAGCCATGCCTCCATCGGCGAGGCGGTTGATCGCCTCGACCTGACGACGCAGCGAACCATGAACCCGCTCGCGGAATGCCGGGGGATCCTTGGCCATCATCTCCCGCGCCTCGTCGAAACCAAGTCCCACGGGATAGTAACCACCAAAGTAAGGGTTGTGCAGTGAGGTCTGGTCCGAACCGAGATCGACAGCGATACCGGCCTTCGCGAGACCCTCCCACAGATCGACGACGTTACCACCAAAACCGATGGCCACGGCCTCACCGGCGCGACATGCCCGATCGATGCGCAGCAGGAGGCGATCGAGGTCGCTCTCGATCTCGTTCACCCAGCCCTGCTCATGGCGCTTGTGCAGCGCCGCAGGGTTGATCTCGGCGATGACACCGACAGCACCCGCAATAACGGAAGCCTTACCTTGGGCGCCGCTCATGCCACCAAGCCCGGAGCTGACAAAGAGCTTGCCTCGCAGCCCCTCTTCGCCCGTGTGGAGGTAGCGTCGCCCCGCTCCGAGCAGCGTGATCATCGTCCCGTGCACGATCCCCTGAGGTCCGATGTACATGTAGCTTCCCGCGGTCATCTGACCGTAGGAGGTCACGCCGAGCGCGTTGAGCCGCTCGTACTCGGCAAGCGAAGAGTAGTTCGGAATCACCATTCCGTTGGTCACGACGACCCGCGGCGCATCAACATGCGAGGGGAATAGCCCGAGCGGATGACCCGAGTACACCACGAGAGTCTGCTCGTCGCTCATCTCCGAGAGGTACTTCATGGTGATCAGGTACTGCGCCCAATTCTGGAAGACCGAGCCGTTGCCGCCGTAGGTCACCAGCTCATAGGGGAACTGGGCGACGGCTGGGTCGAGGTTGTTCTGGATCATGAGCATGATCGCCGCGGCCTGGCGACACCGCGCTGGGTAGTCATCGATCGACCTCGCCCTCATCTCGTAATGCGGTCTGAGCCGGCGCATGTAGATGTGGCCATCCTGCGCAAGCTCGCGTGCCAGCTCCGGCGCAAGGCGCGCGTGCCAAGCAGCCGGCAGGTAGCGCAGGGCATTGGCCAGGGCGAGGGCACGCTCCTGCGGGCTCAGCTCGGGGTTTCGCGCGGGCGCACGATCCACACCCTCCGCAAGAGGGGGTGGCTCAGGAATCTCACGGGGCAGCCCTTGACGTATAGCATCTTTGAAAGAAGAGAAATCGTTGCTCATCGGCGCTCTCCAAGGTGTCGCCCTATTGTAGCGGGCGCACCGCGCGCCGACAGCCGTTTGGCCACCTTCCTGTGGCAATGCCAACATCGGCGGAAAAAGAGCGTCAGATCCGGCATGGCAGAGGCGCAGCAACGCGAATCTGACGCGGTGACACCTCGGCCCAATAGGCCAGCGCTTCGACCCCTGCAGCCAGCGCGTGTCGAAGGCCGTGCGCGTAGGCTGGATCAATCGATTCCGCCGGAGCGAAATAGGTTCCGTCCGAACGCTGAACGAGGAAGAAAATGACGGCCCGGCATCCCTCTGCGAGCGCAGCTTCGAGCACCTCAAGATGTTTGAGCGCACGCGCGCTGACGGCGTCCGGGAAAAGGGCAGCCTCCCCCTCCACGAGGGTCACACTCTTGACCTCCACCCAGCAACGCGGCCTCCCCGAAGGCCCCTCGAGCAGGAAGTCAAGCCGACTGCTCGCGAGGCGGCGCTCGGGGAGGATCGACGCGTAGCCCGCCAGTTCCTCGACCACATCGACCTCGAGCGCCTCGCGCACCAGGGTGTTTGCAAGGGCAGGGTTCACTCCCGTGAGCACACCATGCGTCGCGATGATCTCGAGAGTATAGGGGTACTTGCGTGAAGCCTTGTCCGAATGCGACAGCCAAACCGGCGCTCCGGGCTTGGAGCAACCCTTCATCGAACCCGTATTAGGTACGTGAACCGTCACGACCTGGCCATCGTCGAGACGCACATCTCCAAGGAAGCGCTGATAACGCCTCAGCAGTGTGGCCCGAATCAACGGAGGTTCGAAGATCATTTGGAAGCGCTCGGGTCCGAACTACGGCACCAATTGGTGGACTGTCTCATTGGAGATGATGATATCGCGTTCGACGAGAAGTTCCCCAACGTTGTGAAAGCCAAATCAACTTAGCAATACCGCAGAAGAGGAAACCCCTCCGCAAAGGCAACTTCCTTCCAGATGGGGGGCAGGGCCTGACCTGCAGCCCATGTGAGGTGAGCCCTCAACGGTGCGGGCCTTCCCGCAACCCCGTGGCTGCGTTAGGGATCCTTCCTCTCTTCCCGCATCCGGGACGGGTTTTCCGTCGGCGTCTTCCTCTCCCCCCGT
>CAYSMT010000053.1:0-10194 GCA_964432135.1 uncultured Acidobacteriota bacterium | reverse complement strand
CGTCGGTGTCTTGTGGAGCCCCAATCTTTATGACGGTGCGTTGCGGGCCGGAGCCTACTGTGCTGCAGGGATGGTGGTCGTGGCCACTGCGCGTCTTGCCGCCGCGGGAGATCACTGGCTACGTCGCGTCCAGGTCGTTTCCGTCTGCTCTGCCCTGCTCTTTTCTACCGTATTTTGGCGCGAGTATGTGCGGTGCATCGCTGCGGGGAAGGGATTCTCCTGGGTGCTCTTCTCCCCCATCGGACACCTCAATTTCACAGCCGACGCCCTCGTGCTCTGGCTCCCTCTTCTTTGGTGGGCTCTCGTAAGCCAAGGTGCTCGCTGGGTGGTGCGCACGCTTGCGGGAGTCGCCGCGACAAGTCTCACGGTCGTGCTGCTGCTCACCGCCTCGCGCGCCGCTATCGGCGGCCTTTTCGTGGGCGCTGCGTTCCTTGCGGCGGTCAGCCTCCTGCCGCGACCGCTGACACGCGCTTGGAGAGCGTTCTTGCCCGCGCTCGCGCTGATGAGCGCGAGCCTGCTCGGTGCCGTTGCGATCTATTGCGCTCTACCCCGAGCACCGCGATCGCTGGATCGCTTGGGCGAGACGGCGCTTGGACACAGCGCGCAATCGTGGCGGGTGGGTCCGCTGAAGGAAGGGGAAAGGCCTCCTTTCGCGTCACTTTGGGAGAGCCCGCTGCTCGCCGGACGGCTCGGGCCTCGGCTGCCGATTTACGCGGCGAGCAGCGCGATGGTGTTTGACGCACCGCTGCTTGGCCACGGGACAGGCAGCTTTCGCACGGTCTATCCCGCCTATGCGCGGCGTTTTGCCGGCCTGCGAGACCCGCAGAGCGCCGGGGGGCGTTTCCTGAGCAATCCTCATGACCTGCCGCTCGAACTGCTGACCCAGAACGGCCTGCCGGCCTTGCTGCTGGGTATCTGGCTTGGAGGAGGGATGCTCCTTGTCGGGATGCGGCGCTTTCGCCGCCGAGCTGATGCACAGCTCGCGTTCGCTCTGCTCGCCTGGAGCGCTCTGCTCGTCTGTTCGCTCGTCTCGCACCCATTGCACAACCCGGCGAGCCTCTTCCTCGCAGCGCTGACGGCTGGGCTGTTGTGGCCGCGTGCCGCACCGCATCGACGGCTCGCCCCGAGATGGGGGAGCCGCCGTCGCTTGCTCGCGGTCTTCTGCGGGCTCGTTCTGGTTGTGTTGGTTGTGCCTGCGACACGCTGGCTTGTCTCGGAGGCGTGGCTGGGCGCCGCGGAACGCCGTTCTCATGGTGATCGCCGCACGCGGGCCGAGCTCTATCAGCGTGCTCTTGCATGGAACCCGCAGTGTGATCGTGCGCTTCTCGGCCTTGCGGGGTTGGCGCTTTCTCGCGGGGAAGCCGAGATCGCTCTGGCTGAGCTCGAGCGTCTCGTCGCCTTCCATCCCCACAGCCTGGCAGCGCGCTGGATGATCGTCGATGCGCATCTCGCTCTTTCCGAGCGCGGCGAGGTTCTGGAAGCACTGGCCGAAGTGCTGCGTCTCGATCCTCCCAATGAGCGGGCGCTTGCGCTGCGCGCACGTTTGTTGACGTCTTCTCGCTGATAGAGTGCGGCGCTGGGGCGTAGCGCCGCTGCGGAGGAGCTGCCTGAAAGACCCGTGTTCACGGGAGTGACGCACGCTGCGGTAGAGGGAGCCGCATGAGATCGTGTATCGTCCCGCCGTGGGCTTCCGGACCGTCTCGCCTGCGTCATCGGTCGAGGCTCGCGTACCGGCCCTCGAGGGGATAACCATGAGACTCGCCCTAATGGCTAGCTTCTGCCTGGCTTTGGCTGGTTTGTTCGTCTTCGATCAGGCCCACGGTGGGCCAGAGCCGGATATGGGGCTCGTCGCACGCGCGGCTTGGGATGCGTCGACGACACTTCCGGATTCCACGCAGGTGATGATGACACCGCTCGTCGCCGATCTCGATCGCGATGGGACGCCCGAGATTCTCGTGACGAGCTTCCGGAACCTTCAGGACATCGATGGGGGCGAGGATGGTGTTCTTCGCGTCCTCTCCGGAGCCGATGCGAGCGAGGAGTTCGTCGTCAGCGATCCGGGTTGCCAAGTCTGCTACGGCGAGAGCGCTTGCACACAGCTCAACGCGCGCGGTGAGGGCGGCATTTTTGCTCCGGCGGCCGGTCTCGCACTCGGGGATATCGATGGAGACGGCACCATCGAGATCATTGGCCTGCACGAAGGCACTTTCGAGGCGCATGCCTCGCGGCTCATCGCGTTGGAGGCGGACGGCAGCTTTGCGTGGTGCAGCGAGGCATTGGGTGCGCCTGTCGATCCCTATACCCATGTCAGCCTAGCGGATCTCGATGCTGACGGCTCTCCGGAGCTCGTCGCGGGGTCGGCGGTCTTCAGCGCGCAGGGACAACTGCGCTGGGATGGTGGCCGGACACGCACGACACTCAGCGCTTCGGTGGCGGATCTCGACGGGGATGGGACGGCGGAGTTGATCACAGGCGCTCGCGCTTTTCATGGCGACGGCAGCCTTTATTGGGATCGCGTCGATTTTGGCGCCGGCCCCTTTCTGCCGGCGATCGTCGATTTCGACCGCGACGGTACGCCGGAGGTCGTCAGCGTCGATCACGGCGCCAGCAGAATCTATCTGCTCGAGGGGCGGACGGGGCAGACGCGCTGCGTTGTCGACTTTCTTGAGGATGGCGTCCGGCAGCTTGGAGGTGCTCCGGCCCTCGGAGATGTCGATGGTGACTGCGTGCCCGAGCTTGCCGTGGCCGGGAAGGGTGTGCTTCGCGTATGGTCCTACGACGCGTCGGCCTCCAGTCCGGAGAGCTGTTTGCGTCCTCGCTGGTCTCAGCCGATCGAGGACATCACGAGCTCTCAGACCGGTGCGACCTTCTTCGATCTCGATGGTGATGGTTCCCTGGAGCTGATCTACGCTGACGAGAAAAAACTGAGGGTGTACTCCGCCGATCATGGCGCGTTGCTGAGCGAGATCGACAACTCCTCCGCGACGGCGATCGAGAATCCCGTCGTCGTCGATGCTAACGGTGACGGTCAGGCAGAGCTCGTGGTCAGTGCGAACGATTACGGCAGGAGCGGACAGCACGGCATACGCGTCCTTCATGACCCGGCCGCCCGGTGGCGCAAGACACGGAGTATCTGGAATCAGCATGCCTACCACGGCAGCAACGTCACCGACGATGGGGGCATTCCGGTGAGAGAGGAGAAGAGCTGGCTGGATTACAACCACTACCGCAGCCAAAGCGGCGCTCTTTGCGGAGACGATGATGCTGACGGTGTGCGCAACGGGCGGGACAACTGCCCGACCCAGGCGAATCCAGGGCAGGAGAATGCTGATGCGGACCCGGCAGGCGATGTGTGCGATTGCGACGATACCGATGAAGCGATCTATCCTGGCGCTCCGCAGCTCTGCGACGGAAAGAATAACGACTGCGACGATACGGCTTGGCCCGCGTTGCCCGCCAACGAGCGGGACGCCGATGGTGACCACGCCTTGGCCTGTAACGACTGTGACGACAGCAATGCAAGCATTTGCCCCGGTTGCACACAGCAGTGCGACGGTGTGAACAACGATTGCAATGATGCAGCCTGGCCGGCCCTTCCCGCTGATGAAGCCGATAACGACCAGGACAACTTCATGAGTTGCGCGGGGGATTGCGACGACGCGGCGGCGGCGATCTATCCTGGCGCCCCGCAGCTCTGCGACGGGAAGAACAATGATTGTGACGACCCGGCCTGGCCGACGCTTCCCGCCAACGAAGCGGATAGCGACCGAGACGGATACATGAGTTGCGCCGGAGACTGCGACGACGGCGCTGCAGCGACCTATCCAGGCGCCCCGCAGCTCTGCGATGGTGTAAACAACGATTGCAACGATACGGCCTGGCCGACACCTCCGGCCGACGAGGCTGATGGCGATCGGGACGGATACCGAGCCTGCAACGGCGAGTGCGACGATGCGGACCCCAAACGCCATCCGGGAGCGACCGAGAGCTGCAACGGCATTGATGATGATTGTGACCAGCTCACTGATGAGGACGCCGACGGCGAGGATTCGGACGGTGATGGTGTGCATAATGCTTGCGACAATTGCGTGTTTAAGGCCAACAGCTCCCAGGAGGACCAAGACGGCGATGGCGTTGGCGAGGCTTGTGATAACTGCCCCAAAACCCCAAACGCGACCCAAAAAGATGGCGATGCCGACAAGGTCGGCAACGCCTGTGACAACTGTCCCCATCGCGCAAACTTCGGGCAAGAAGACGCTGACGCCGACGGCGTGGGCGATATATGTGACAACTGCCCCGGGAAGGCCAACAGCTCCCAGCATGATCTCGATACTGACGGGGAGGGCGATGAGTGCGATTTGAATGATGCTGTCGTTCTGTTCGAAAAGCTCGGCCATCCGACCCTGCGCTGGCAGAATGACCCGGCCTATGGAAGCTTCAACCTCTACCGTGGCGATCTCGCTGCGCTGCGCTCGGGTGGCGACTACAGCCAATTGCCTGGTAGTAACGCTTATGCGAATCGCTTCTGTGACTTGACCGGGACCACCCTTGACGACCCGCTTCGGCCGACGGCGGGAGAGGCTTTGTATTGGCTCGTCAACGGCGAGGGAAGCAGCGGCGAATCATCGCTCGGCGACGGCGCGGGAATCACGCGCGGAAACGCTCATCCGTGCCCCTGAGGCCGCGCCAGAGAGGGTGCGGATCCTCAGGGCTGTTGGGCCATAGATGACGAGCTACCTCAGGGGCAGGTTCCGCCGAGCTGCTGCGGCCTCTCGCAGGAGGAGCCCAATCCGCTCGCCTCAGGTCGTTCGTGCCGGGTGCCTTGGCGCGCATCGCGCCCGTAAGAGCCCTCCGCGTCGGCATCCTGTCCGACGACGACGAAGTAGATCATCTCTCCCGCCGTGAGGCTGCCGGGATCGAAGCTTGCCCGCCCCGAAGTGCCGCGCGCGCAGGAGACACCGCTCCAGGAGAGACCGCCAGAGATGGGGCTTTTCCCCCAATACACGGCGTGATCAAGGGCGCCACAAGCCGGCGTGTAGTCAACCACGACACCGTTGCCTGAGCTTGCCCGCGTGCAGCTCATCTGCGAGCCTTCAGGGCTCGCCTCTTTCGGGTGGGGGGCTTGCACGGTGTCACAGCTCCCGGGAATCAGCGCGTTGGCCACCGTAATGTCGTCAATCCACCAACCCTGGTTCGAGGCCCCCCCATCGCTCGAGATACGGAAACGGAGCTTGATGTCTTTGCCGTTCCACTCTGCCAGTGAGCCCTGATAGGGCTGTGCCGAGTAGCTTGGCTGACTCTGTGTGCGAGAGAACACACTGGCGTTCTGGCTGGTAGGAAAAGCGCAGCTGTTGCCGCTATTAGCGAGAGAGTCCGGGTAGTTCACCGTGGCGAGTTTTTGCCAGGTCGCAAAGTCGGGGGAGGAGGCAAGCTCGACGACCCCTGCGTCGTAGTCGGTTTCGATATCGTACTTGCTGTGGAACGAGAGCGTGGCATTCGCATCGAGGCGAATAATGGGCGTCGTCAGCGCCGCGCAGGTGTTGTTGCCATAGTTTCCAGTGGCGTACACCTTTGGCCGGGTCTTTCCGCCGCTGTTTTGCGCGGACCAGGGTGTCGTCGTTTCCAGCTTGGCTGCGCCGGTATCGCCAGCGTCGTCTGACCACGTGGCGTTCTGATAGGGCCCTGTGGATTTCCCGGACGCGTCTCGCCGGTTGCTGTCTTCGCGACCGCTTATCGAGTCCACCGCATGGACCAGATAGTGGTAGACCGTATTGCCGGCGAGGGCGGAGTGGTCGGTCCAGCTCGTGCCGGTCACGCCCGCGGCGACGAGGTTGCTGGCGGCAGGCTCGACAGGCGTGCTTGTCGAACGATACACGCGGTAGGAGAGCAGCCCGCCACACCAGGCATGTCCGGCCGTCCAAGAGAGCTCGAGTGAGCAGCCTTGTTGTGCTGGGTTGGAAACAGAGCTGATGCCGGCGAACTCGGGAGCCTCACTGCAGGACCCACTCGTGGAAGCGCTTGCCTCAGCGGAGTCACGTCCCTCGCACTCGCGAAAGGAGCGCACGACGTAATAGTAGGTTACGCCACCCGAGGCCGTCTGATCGAGATAGCGGGTTTCTGTCGCGGCAACGCTGCCGAGTCGCTGGTAAGGGCCGCCCGAGCGCTTCGCGCGGTAGATACGGTACTCGTCGACCTCCGGTGCAGCACTCCAAGAGAGCTGGATTTTGTTCGCGCCCTGAGCCGTGGCAGTCAAGTTCTCTGGCTTTCGCGGATAGCTCAGCGCGATATCGACGACGAGTGGGCTCGTGCCGACGCTGAGCTCGCGGGTCTTGGGGCAGTATCCTTCCTTCGACCAGCGGAAGTGATAGCTCTTGCCGGATTCGGCGAGCCACTGATAAAGCCCGCGTGAGTCGGCGCGCCGGGGTAGCTCTCCGTGGGTGAAGTGGACCTCCTGCACACTGACCTCGGCCTCCAGGGGATTCCCGGTGTAGGCATCGGTCACCTTTCCTCGGATCTGTGGCCCGTGGAGGGTTTGGTCGAGGAAGAACTGCCAAGCCGTGCGCTGGCGCCGGACAGTGACGTCTCTCCATGTGGCGAAAGGAGGCTGGAAGCTGTTGCTGTTGACCTCGACGACAAAGGAGTACATCCCTTGGTGAGCATACGAGGTATCGAGGCTTCCTCCGTCCGCTTCGTAGATCGTCGACCAGATGGGGCCGACGCGGTAGCTGCCGGTCCGCCCCTGGTCATTCTCGAGCCTGGAGTTAAGAGCTTGGGCGATACCTTCTAGGGCGTTCTTCTCGTCCGGGTCGGAGCATCCATAGGAGTACATGATGTACTCGCCGTAGGAGTGGTAGGTCAGCGCGAAGAGGGAGTGTGCCATCTCGAAAGCGGCCAGCATCCCCTTGGTCTCCGGTTCCGATGCTGCTGCGCTACCCCGGTAAGTGTCCATGTTGCAGTTTCCGCTGGAGCCGTTGCAGCCGTTCCACAGGAAGGGATAGTTGCGATTGAGATCGACCGCACAGTTCGGGTGTCGGTTCTTGCGCCATCCGGCATTGGTCGTGAAGACATGCATCGAGCCGTCAGGATTGACGCAGGGGACGATGTAGATGTTGATGTTGTTCACCCATTCCTTGACCTGACTGTCCGTCGCGTAACGTGTGAGGAGATACTCGATCATGTCGCGGGCAATTTCGGGGGTCATGACCTCGCGTGCGTGATGCTGCGCATCGAGGAGGAATGCGGGGCGATCATTGGGTTGGTCGACAGAGGCCGTGATCTTGACGACGTATTGCCGGTGTCCCTCGAAGAGCTCGTTGGCTTCTTTGAGCACGATCTTTTTGGCGATGTCGCTATGTTGCGCGACAATTCGGTCGACGAAGGCTTCGAGCTCCACCGGATCGGTGTAGTCCTGGAGCCCGGCCAGAGTCTCTCTGTCGCCCAAGTTCATGTCCCGCACGCTGGGAGTAAAACCCCGTGCCTCGAGCCGCTCGAGCTGCGAGGCGGTCACGACCAAGCCAAGCTCTCCCGTCAGGGGATTCTCGCCGGCCAGGTCGAAGCCATTTGCGAGGAGCCACTCGAGCTGATCGGGCGAGCTCAAACGCAGCTCGATGAAGCTCGTCTCCGCGCCAGGTACACCGCCAAGGGTCAGGCTTACCGGGAGAAGACAGCAAAGGACACACAACAGAACACAACGAAGGCGATGCGCCATGACTCGGTCTCCGCTATCCCCCTCGAAGAATATCAATGTCAGATGGTACGGCGAAACATAGCGAGTGAAGCAGGTAAGTTGTGCAAAAAATGCCAGATCTGGCAACGTGGACTGCGGGATGCCCGGGTCAGGACATCAGGCGGCCGAGATTGTGAGTGACCTTACTTCGAAACGCGGGGTCCCTGCGGTAGCGCCCCTGGCAGCGGCGGCAGACCTCCTCGGCCGGCCCACCCTCGAGCGGGATCAGGCGTGAGCGAGAGCGCGTGCTGGTCGGCCGCAGCTCGTCACATACGCCACAGAGGTAGAAGGGCCCCGATGAAGGCCGATCTACGGCTGCTTGTGAGGCCTCCAAAAGCGCTTGCAATGCCCCCTCTTGACGGGAGGTCGGCTGCTGGAAGTAGAGCCCCGGCCACGTTCGGATCTGCGCCTCCGCCTCGCTTCCTGCGGGGAAGGTCGAACCCTCTAAGGCTTTGACGCCAGAGTGGCGAGGCCGGATCGGGCATTGCATCTGGCAACGTGACAGGCAGATACGGAAGACGAGGCTTTCGCTGGCCCAGACGAGCAGCCCGCTGAGACGATCAAAGGCCTCGTCCCAGCGCGGCCTGAACAGGCGCATCTCGCGCAGGGTGTCGCGGTAGCGCTCCCTGAGGGAGTCCCGCCAAGGGCCGAAGGTGATGCGCGTGGCCTCTGCTCCAGAGGCTTCCGGGTCGCCGTGGCTGCTCATCCAGTTCACGATCCATCGGGCTCCGACGTGCGCCAGTTCGAGCGTCGCGGACTGAATCTGATCACTTGGCGGACGCTCCGAAGAGGGAACGCGGGAGAGCCAGACGTCGGCGGCTCGAGTCAGGATCCATGCCAAGTCGACGGCGAGCACGCGGCTTCGGGTCGGGCGCGAGGAGTTTAAGAGCAAGAGGGCGAGGTCGGAGCGTTGCGTGCGATCAGGGACCGGCGCAAAAAAGTAATGTCCCGGGTGCAGACTTTCGCGAATGATCCTTCGCAGCAACGGAATCTCGCCAAAGCCCCCCCCGCGACAGGCCTGCGCGGTGGCCTGAGCGATCGCGGCGCGTTGCTTGTCTCCCGCGCGAGCGTGGATCATGGCGTTGTGTTCGAGGCGCGCTGCGATGCGCTCTGCCTCTCCCGCTTCGTGTAGCCTCGTTGCGGCGAGGTCGATCAGCTCGTCGGAAGGGGGAGACGCGGGGTCGCAACTTTCGAGCACTTCGAGACGGAGGTCGTCGAGAAGATGGTCGCCCGCGTCATAGAACCAGCCGCTGTAGCCGGCGTACACGAACAGCTCACTCGAGCGTGCTGCGTCGCCATCGACAGAGCCTGGCTCTGGAAGAATTAGCGGGGAAGGCTTGAGATCGGCGAGGGGGTCGAGCAACTGCCGAGCATGCTCGTAGTCGCTAGGGAAGGGGATCTTAGCTCTCGCGGAGGCTTGCTCGGCGTCATGGAGCAGGAACAAGGCTTCGCGAACGGGAAGTTCGACCATGGCGCTGACGCTTCTCTCCTCGTCGTTCGTGTCACGGTCGTAACGAGCAATCTCGCTTCCGATCAGGCTCAGAACCTCTCGGATGCCGGCGTCGAGATCGATGAGGAAAATCACGCTCCGGTCGCGCGAGGGATCCTCAATGCGGTCCATACGTAGTGGGAAGATGCCCGACCCATCACAGAAGCCCACCTTCGCTGACCAACCTTCAGGCACGCGCTCCGGGTCGACATCGCCCGCACCACGGGTCAGCAGTCCCGTGATGGACTCACGCTCCGAAGAGAAACGGGGCTCGATACGACGCAGCGCGGCGCGGGCACAGGGGCTCGAGACCCGCGAGAGCGCTTGGATGAGCAGCAGACGCAGCTCGGCGTCTTTTTCATGTTTGAGAAGCATCTCGAACACGGCTGCTCGAGAGCTGGGCTCACGCAGCTCTTGCTCTTGGAGCAGGATCCAGCGTGCGCGTTCGTCAGGAGGAGCGCTCTTGTAAAGCCGCACCAAGGGCTCGCGCATGCCGGGTTCTTCGGCGACATAACGTGCCTGCCAGCGCAGGACCAGGCCGGAGATGTCGGGAGAACTCAGCAGATCCGAACGATCGTGTCCGAGGAGTACGAGGGCGCAAGCGACTCGAGCGCCATCGAGAGCCCGGCTGTCGTTGGCAACCTCGGCGAGCAATGCGTCATCTGAAGTACGAGCAAGGTGACTGAGGATGTCCAGTGCGGCGAGTTCATCGCTCACGCGGCCTTCGCGGAAGATGAGGATGATCTGACGCAGGGCGAGGCGTCGCTGCTCCCCGAGCCGGGCGAGGGCTTGTTCGTACTGCTTCGGACGCCACCACGTGCGGCTGATCAAGCGCGCGAGGATATCCCGCAGCTCTCGTCGAGCGGCGAACGAGCGGCCATCCACAGGAACGTGCTCGCTGGACATGGGGCGAGGATAACCTCCCGTTCTCGCGCACACCACGCCGTAATCGCTGCGCCATCTGCGTGAAATCACCGTA
>CAYSMT010000052.1:0-10434 GCA_964432135.1 uncultured Acidobacteriota bacterium | reverse complement strand
TGCGCCGGGCGGCGCCGCGTGCTCCTCGCCTCGGCCGACGATCGACGTCTCGGAGGCGCCGAGCAGCTCGAGGCCTACGCGCGCGTGCTCGACCTGCCTTTCCACTTCGTCTCGAGCGCTCGCCAGCTTGACGATGCGCGGCGCCGCGTGGGACGCAATGGCCTCGTCTTACTCGACAGCCCCGGTGTCCAGCGGAGGGATCGACGCAGCATGGACCGTCTTGGTGAGATTTTGACGCGGGTCGAGGCCGCTGAGATCACCCTGCTTCTCGCCGCGGATCACGACGCCGCGACTCTCTCCCACACCGTAGAGCGCTTCCGCCCGCTGCGCCCCGGGTGCGTCGGCGCGACGAGGATGGACGAGGCCGTGCGTCGCGGCGCGGTGTTGAGCGCCATGGCGCGCGCCCGCCTGCCCATCGAGCACCTGTGCGACGGCCCTGATATTCCTGATGACCTTCACTTGGCAGATTCGCCGCGACTGGCCGCCTGGGCCATACCGCTACCGGAGGAAAGCGCATGAGCCTCTCCCCCCAGACCCGCTCTGGGAAGTCTCGCATGATCGATCGTGCTGCACAGACCCTAACCCTCGCCGTAACCTCGGGGAAGGGGGGTGTGGGTAAGACATCGGTCGTGGCCAATCTCGCCTTCGCGCTCGCCAAACGCGGCTTGCGGGTGACCCTGCTCGATGCCGATATGAGCCTTGCGAACATCGACGTTCTGCTCGGTATGACGCCGAGCAAGACTCTCGAGCACTTCTTTACCGACGGCCTGCGTCTTGATGAGATCGCCCAGCGGGGTCCGCTGGGGGTGAAGATCGTTCCTTCGGGTTCCGGTCTTCCCGAGCTAACGACTCTCTCCCAGCAGGAGCTGTTTCGTTTCGTGCAAGGGCTGCGTGGCTTGCGAGAAGAGTGCGATGTCCTGCTGATCGATACCGCGGCCGGCATCGGCGAGCAGGTCACGCGCATGTTGATGCTCGCCGACCGTGTGCTGTTGGTGACCTGGCCTGAGCCGACGGCGCTCGTCGATGCTTACGCCTCGCTCAAAGTGGCGCTGCGCCGCCGACTGACGCGGGAGGTCGGACTCGTGGTCAATGGGGCGAAGAACCCTGAAGAGGCGCAGAAGGTGCACGCCCGTCTCGATGCAGCGGCCCAGAAGTTTCTCGGTCGTAGCCTCGATCTCGACGGCTACATCCTGCGTGATGGAGCGGTCGTCGAAGCCGCGAAAAGGCAGCGGGCCGTCGTACTCAGCTCGCCCTTCTCACCGGCGAGCCGTTGTTTCGATTCACTAGCCGAACACATCGCAGGCCTCGTAAACGGACGCCTGCGAGGAGCCATGGAGCAGCTATGGGTGCCAGCGCAGGAAAGACCCAGCGATGTCATGCACTGAGGGGGTCGCGAGCGATGAAAAGCCACGATACGCCATTGGTCGATCCCTCCGCCGAGTGGTCGCCTGAGGCTTGCGTTCCCGGTTCTCCGGAGCGAGACGCATTGCTCGTGGCCCACGCGCCCTTGGTCAAGTACCTGGCGCATCGCATTGGATCTCATCTCGCGGGGCCGGTCGATTATGAGGATCTTGCGGGCGACGGCCTGCTGGGTTTGATTGAGGCCGTCGATCGTTTCGATCCCAAACACAACGTGCGCTTCAAGACCTACGCCGAGGCGCGCATCCGCGGGGCGATTCTCGACGGCGTGCGCAGCCGGGATTGGGCGCCTCGCTCGCTGCGACGCGCGGCGCGCAAGCTCGAGCTGGCGATCTCCTCGGTGGAAAAGCGGACGCGACGCTCCGCCAGCGACGAGGAAGTCGCCGAGGAGCTGCATATCTCGCTGGAGGAGCTCCAGGAGCTCTATGTCCAGGCTCGGGGTGTTCGCCTCGCTGTCATGCCGGGACAGGAGCAAGAGGGGCGCGATCCTGCCGACCCGAGCATGAACCCCCTTGATCGGGTCGAGGAGCAGGAACGCCACGCTTTGCTCGGTGAGGAGATCGAGAAGCTGCCCGAGCGTGAGCGTCTCGTGCTCAGCCTCTACTACGAGCGCGGGCTGACCCTCAAGGAGATCGGCGAGGTGCTTTCGGTTACCGAGTCACGCGTTTGCCAGATTCACACCCGTGCGGTGACGCGTTTGCGGGTGCGGGTCGAGGAGCGATTGCAGCTCCCGGGAGTTCTCGTATGAACAGTCAGACTCATCGCCTCGTGACCCGACGCGCCTCGCGTCGTCGCCGCCTACTCGCCCTGGTTCAGATCCAGCGCCATCAGGAGGGAGGTCGTGTTAAACGCCCTCTTCCTCCGCGTTGTCTGTATGAAAAGCTCGAAACCGAGGAGGGCGGTGAGAAATGAGCCGCCTTCTCAGTCAGGCCGAGGTCGATGCGCTTCTCGCCTCCTTCGAATCCGAAGCCGATATCCCCCAAGCGCGGCAGGAAACCCTCTACGATCTGCGTGCCCCATTACAGCTTGCGGGCGATCGTCTGGCCCTGGTCCAGGCGGCCTGCGAGAAGCTGGCTTGCGCGATAGGCAAGATCATGACGATCTTGCTCATCGCAGAGAAGCCGATTCGCGCCACCTTCATAGGCCTCTCCCAGCAGCCGGCCTCAACGATCCTCGGCACGTTGACACCGGGCGAACCTCTGGCATTGCTGCTCGATGATCATGATGAGCCCGTTGGTGGAATTACCTTACAACCTGAGCTCGCGTTGTCGATGGTCGATCGTATCCAGGGCGGAGAAGGTGCTGCGCCAGAGGGCGTGCGTGCCTTGTCGGCCGTTGAGCGCCGGCTGCTCTCCGAGGCGCTCGGTCGCTTGGCTCGCCATCTTGACCGTCACACCGCTCTGGCTCCTCTTGCTGGCGGCGGGCTCGATATCGACCCCGTCTTTGGTCGTCTTGCTTCCCGGGGCGGAACTCTCGCCGCGGCTCAGTTCCGGCTGACGACGCCGGTCGGTGACGCCTCCTGTCGCTTGCTCCTGACACCGGTGTTGACCAATCGTCTCGTTGCTGACGACCCCGGAGGAGATCGAGGAGAGGTGCCCGGCGAGCTCTTCGAGGCGCTGGCCCGGGTGCCCGTGGTCGTTGAGCCGGTCATTACCGGGGCAACCCTCGCACTGGGCGATCTCAAGCGTCTGGGAGCTGGCCAGGTGCTCCAACTCGATATTCGCGAGCACGAGGGGCTCGCTTTGCGCTTCAACGGCGAGTTGCTAGCTCGTGGCGAGATGAAAAGCCAGGGAAGCGAACGCGTGTTCGAAGTGGGTGAGCTGGTTGCCGACCGCATCGCCATCCAAGAAAAGGCAAGCTGATGAACGATGACGCCAAAACCCAAAGCAGTGAGGACGAGGGCGCGACTCGCGTGATGGATGCGGGCAGTGGTAACACGACGGCGGCTCAGGCTGATCCCGTATTTCGTCTGGGCGAGTTTGAGAATCTCTCGCTGCTCGATCGCCTTGAGCTGCCGATCGAGGTGCGCCTCGGACGGCTGAGCTGGGAGCTCGAGAAGGTGCTTGGGGTCCGTGTGGGGGATGCTGTCCCCATCGGACCCGACGGCGATGACGTCGTCACCCTCTATGTCCAGGATCGCCCCTACGCTGTAGGTGACCTCGTCGTTGTCGAGGGGCGTTTCGCCTTTCGCGTGCGTGAGGTGCTCACCGATGCAAGTGTGGGAGGGATCTGACCATGCGTGATCTGCTTATCTTGCAGTTGGCTTTTGACATCTTGATCCTCTCCGCCTTACTCGTGTTGGCGCGCAGCAGCTTACGCCGGCGCCGCCCGCATCGCGGCGAGTTGCAGCAGCAGAAAGCGGCACCGGCTCGCGAGGCGAAGGCGGTGCCGCATCCCCGTGAGGCGCCAGCGCCTGTTCCGGCGAGCCCGGGCCTCGATGAGCTCGTCGAGCGTGCTGAGCGGCAGGAGCTGGTTGCCGAGCAGGCGCTCAGGGCACGGCTCGGTCGTTTCAAGGCGCGGGTGGCGGGGTAGGGCGTTGCTTCCTGCACTCAAGGTCGGCGGTGCCTACATGGCGCGCGTCGTGAAGATCATGGCTGATCGCCGGATTCAGTTGCTCGTTGCTGACGCGCGCATCGTTGCGCGGGTGGAGACGGCGGTGCGTGAGGGCGAAACCCTCTTGGTGGAGGTGGATCGTCTCATACCCGAGGTCGTGCTGCGTGTGCGACGGACGCGGCAAGAAGTACCGGGTTAAGGGCAAGTTTTTCCCGATCTCGGGTCGTGATGCTGAGCGCGGGTGGAAAGGTTGGGTGCGGGTGGAAACTGCGTGGTGTTAACGCGGAACGAATATTGCATCGGCATGGATGCGGAAGAAGACACAGGAGGAACGAGCGATGCTCCCACAACTCTACACCGGCGCCTCCGGGATGGTCGCGAGCGCGCGCACGCTCGACGTCGTAGCCAACAACCTCGCGAACACGCGCACGCCAGGTTACACGCCGGATCGGGCTCTCTTCTCCAGCTACCTCAATGAAGAGCTTGCTGCGCAGACCCGCGAGGGGGCGCGTGCCTTCGCGCAGGTACGCATGGCTGGAAACTGGCGTTCTGATGCTCCGGGGCCGCTCAGATCGACAGGCAATCCTCTGGATCTCGCGATTCAGGGGGAGGGCTTCTTCCGGGTTCAGACGCCCCAGGGCGAGCGCCTGACGCGGGCCGGGGCTATGCAGCGGCTTCCTGACGGAACACTTGCCACGGCAGACGGGCACCCTCTGCTTGACGAGAACGGGCGTCCCATTGTCCTTCCCGAGGGCCAAGTCGCCGTTGCTAGCGACGGAACGGTGACAGTTTCGCTGATAGAGGACGGTCGCTTGACGGGGGGGCAGGACATCGTGGCGCGCATCGGTCTGACGAAGGCCTCGGTCAACGAGATGCTTCGCGAAGGCGCATCGCTCTGGAAGCCAAACGCTTCTGCCGCGCCGATCCCTGCTGAGCAGACGGAGATCACCCAGGGCTTCATTGAGCAGTCTGGCGTCCAGGCGACCCAGGAGCTGGTCAACATGATCCAAGCGCAGCGTCTGTTCGAGATGCAGCAACGCGTTGTCAACGTCACCGCGAACACCGTGCTCAAGCGCGCGTTAGACCTGGCCGGGGTCGGCTAGAAAGGCGCCTAGGAGAAGGCTAAGCAACCGTAGACGGGCGAGGGCCCCTCTCGAGAAGGGAACAGCGCGATGGAACGCTCACTTTGGACGGCCGCAGCGGGCATGGCAGCTCAGCAGACCAACATGGATGTTGTGGCCAATAACTTGGCGAACGTCAATACGACCGGTTTCAAGAAGAGTCGCGCGGAGTTCGTGGATCTGCTCTATCAGACGATCAACGCGCCTGGTACGGCGTCGAGCAGCTCGACCAATTTGCCCACGGGCGTACAGATCGGCCTCGGAACCCGTACGGCGGCCATCAAGCGCATCTTCGAGCAGGGAACTTTCAAGCCGACCGAGAACCCCCTCGACATCGTCATCGAGGGGAAGGGTTTTTTCAAGCTCACGCGGCCCGACGGCACTCAGGCCTTCACTCGTGACGGCTCCTTTGCCATCGATGAGAACGGCAACCTGGTCAATGCACTGGGCTATCAACTCGATCCGCCGCTGACCATTCCGCAAGATGCTCTGGGCGTGACGATCGGTCGTGATGGGACTGTTTCCGTCCGTCTTGCGGACGAGACGGTGAGCCAGATCGGCAACATGGAGCTGGCCTCCTTTGTCAACCCCGGCGGCCTGCAGAGCATCGGAAACAACCTCTTCGTCACCAGCGTAGCGAGTGGCGACCCGCTGCTAGGTACGCCGGGACAGGACGGGCTGGGCGAGCTCGGTCAAGGTTTCCTCGAAACCTCTAACGTAAACATCGTCGGCGAGCTGGTCGACATGATCTCCGCGCAGCGCGCCTACGAGCTCAACTCACGCTCGATTCGTGCCGCTGACGAGATGCTCAAGCAGCTCGCCCAGCTCGTGAGATAGGACCGGCCGTGATGCTGCCACGCACCTTTCTCGTCGCCTTTGCGTTGCTTCCGCTATCGCCGGTGCGTGCGGCTGATGCGCCCTTATTGCGCGTGACGCTCAAGGCCCGGGCCGCGCTGCCGGCTGGTGCACCGCTCCGGCTCGGCGAGGTGGCTCAGATCGAGGGTTCCGGAGCCGATCGAGCCCGCAGGATCGCGCTTGGCGATGTGCCGGGGCCGGGCCGGAGCCGATCGCTTTCCGCCGCGCACATCGCCCGCGCTCTCGAGCTGGCGGGCTTCGTCGCCGGTAGCTTCGCGCTCGAGGGGGCCCGTCAGCCGCGGATCCAAGGGCTCGGACAGCCTCTCGACGGAGAGCGTGTTCGCGCTGCGGTCAACGCGGCGATCAAAGACATGCTTCCTGGAGCGCAGGTGAAGATCCTTGCGCTGCAGCTTCCGAACAAGCTCCAGATCGAGCCGGGCGTTTACGAGCTGCGAGTGAACGCCAGCCGGCGGCCGCTGCGCAGTGGTGCGAACCGGATTCCTGTCGAAATCGTCTCTTCCTCGGGTCGGCGCCGGCGCATCGGGGTCACAGCGCGTCTCGAAATCAACGGTCCCGTACTGGTCGCGGCCCGGGAGATCCCTCGGGGGGAGCGCATTCGCCCGCGCGATCTGCGTCTCGAGAACAGGGCCTACCCGACGGGGGCTCCCGTGCTCCACGATGCGGCGGGGGTTGTTGGGCGGATTGCACGCTCAACTCTCCGCACAGGACAGCCCCTGAGAGCCAGCGCGTTGGCTCGCTCGCTGGCTGTGCAAAGCGGTCAGCTCGTGCAGGCGCTCTTCCGACGGGGCGGTGTGAGTCTGACCCTGGAAACTCGCGCGCGAGGTGAGGGCGAGGTGGGATCCATCGTCCCGGTCGTCGGCGTCGATGGGCGGACACTCGTTCGCTCCCGTGTCGTCGCACCCGGTGAGGTGGTCGTGCTCGGTTCCGAAGAAGACGAACCGGTCGTGAAGACGGAGGACAGAAGATGAGATGCATCACGGCAACCTTCGCGTTGTTGTTGCTTGTCGGCTGTGCGAGCTCGCGCGATGTGCGGCCCGAGACCTACGCGGGGCCGTTGCCGCAGCTCGAAATTCCAGCGCAGCCCCACTACCTCACCGACGGCTCTCTCTATGCGGAGACGGGAGCAGCCGATCTGATCAGCGACTTCCGCGCGGCGCACATCGGCGACATCGTCACCGTGCGGTTCATTGAGGCGGCCAACGCGTCGACGACGGCCGACAACAAGCTGAAGAAGGACTCCAAGACCAAGCTCGAATCACCGGTTCTCTTCGGTTGGGAGAACAGGCTCAAGGGCAAGCTCGGGCCGGACTTCGATCCGGCGCTGGCCTTCCAGGTCGGTACGGGTAAAGAGTTCTCGGGCCAAGGTGAAACGACGCGAAAGCAAACCGTCACTGCTGTCGTCGCGGCGCGAGTGATGGCTGTCGGCACGGGCGGGCGGATGCTCATCGCAGGTTCCAAGCGCGTGACCGTCAACCACGAGCAGCAGACCATCACGATGGCGGGCATCATTCGCCCCGAGGACGTCGGTGCGGACAACGCGATCACCTCGTCGTCGATCGCGGATCTCTCCTTCTACATCGGCGGCAACGGTGACCTCGGCGACATCACGCGTCAGGGGTGGTTCCACCGCCTGCTCTCCAAGATTTGGCCCTTCTGATGAAGATCTTCATGCACAACGTTGCCTGCGGCCTTTTTCTTCTCGGCTTCGCCGGTGCCGCCAGCCACGAGGCGGTGCCGCGATCACGTCTTGTGCCGGTCCCTGTCGCGGAGGTGACCGCAAAGGTCGCCACTCCTTCGGAGCCCAGTCAAGGCGAGATGACGGTAGCCGCCGCTGAGGCTCCCGCACTCGGCTCGCAGAGCGGAGTTCCGCTGAGCAACCTCGTTGACGTGCAGGGCGTGCGCGACAACCAACTCATCGGCTACGGCCTCGTAGTTGGCCTCGCGGGTACCGGGGATGGCACCCAGGCTAAGTTCACGATCCAGAGCCTGGCCAACGCCCTCAAGCGCATGGGTGTGCTCGTGCCACCAGCCTCGATCCGTGTGCGCAACGCGGCTGCGGTGATGGTGACGACGGATTTGCCCGCCTTCGCGCGCCCAGGTTCTCGCCTTGACGTGACGGTGGCCTCGATCGGTGATGCCAAGTCGCTCACCGGTGGCACGCTGCTGATGACCCCACTCAAAGGGCCCGACGGGCGTGTCTATGCTCTTGCCCAGGGCAACGTGTCCCTTGGCGGGGGTTTTGCCGCGTCCGGTGGCGGGGCGTCTTTGTCGAAGAACCATCCCACGACGGGAACGGTGCCTTCCGGTGCACTTGTCGAGCGAACGGCGGGCATCGAGCTTTCGGGGCATGCAGTCTTCAATCTCCAGTTGAGAAACCCGGATTTCACAACGGCTTTTCGCATCGAGAAAGCTCTCGATCAGCGCTTCCAGCCGCGCAGTGCGCGGGCTCTCGATGCAGGTACCGTGCAGGTCAACGTGCCCGCGGCGCTAAGAGATCGGCCCGTCGAGGCTCTCGCGCACATCCTTGCCGTGAAGGTCGAGCCATCTGTGCCCGCGCGCGTCGTGCTCAACGAGCGCACCGGCACGGTAGTCCTCGGTGGCGAGGTCACGATTTCAAAGGTCTCCGTGACCCACGGCAACCTCTCGATCAGCGTCGTCGAGACCTATGCCGTTTCGCAGCCGGCGCCTTTCTCCGAGGGTGGCGAGACGGTCGCCGTGCCCCAGGGTGACATCGTCGCGACCGAAGAAGCGGCCCAACACATGAGCTTCAAGGAAGGCACGCGGGTTGAGGACCTCGTCAACGCGCTGAAGAAGGTCGGCGTCACGCCGCGAGACATGATCGCGATCTTTGAGGCGATCCGCGCTGCCGGCGCGCTGCACGCCGAGCTGGTGCTCAACTGATGAAGATCAGTCCGGCCATGGAGGAGCAGATTCGCGAGGTTGCTCAGGGCTTCGAAAGCGCTTTCATCCGGCGCATGCTTGACGCGATGCAGCGGGCACAGCTTAACGAGGGTTTTTTCGGCTCCTCGGCAACAGGCAAGACCCGCAGCGCCCAGTTTCAGGCCGTTCTCTCCGACTTATTGGCCGAAAGCGAACCCCTCGGCTTGGCGGAGCAGATTCGGGCCGAACTCACCGAGCAGATGGGGACAGATGGAGGCGAGAAAAGAGCGGCGCCTCCTCCGGATTGGTTCAATATTTTTCGTTGGGAGGCTCAAGAAGCTCCCGACGATGCCGAAGAGTCTGGTGGATAGGAATGGGCCGTTGGGAACACGGCACATTCTGGACCAGGAGGAACAAGAATGAAAGTTGATGGATCCGATCCACTGAGCCGGCTGCGGAACATGCTGGACAAGATGGACGAGACCGATCGCACGGCTCGCACCCGAAGCTCCGAGGTGGCGGCGGCGCCAGGCAAAGATCGCTCTTCATCCACCGGTGACAGCGTGCAGCTCTCGGAGCGGGCCCAGGAAATTCACCGCCTTCGTGACGCGATCGAGATGAGTCCCGAGACACGTGGCGAGCTCGTTGCACGCCTGCGGGAGGAGATCGCGACCGGCCAGTACCGGATCGATGGGACGAAGATCGCCTCGGCGATGCTCGAGGACGACCTGAGCTCGTGAGCGTGGTCTCTCGTAGCCCGGGCCGCGCGCTCGCATCGGCCGAACACCTCGTCGAGATTCTCGGCGCGGAGACGGCCCTGTTTGCCGAGCTCGCGGAGCTCGCCGCTGAGCAGAGGGAAGCCCTCGCAGAGATGGACGCCGCGTTGCTCGAGCGTCTCGCGGGCCGGGTCGAGACCCAGGCAACGCGTTTCGAGCTGCTCGAGAAAGAGCGCGAGCGCCTCGAGGCGCTGAATCCGGCACCTCAGGGCGATGCGATCGAGCAGGCTCGTGCGATGGCCGTTGAGGCTCTGCGGGGACTGCTCCGAGAAGGCGCTGTGTCAGCTACGGTGCTCAATCGTCTCGCGGACACCGTGGCTGCGCGCAGGGCAGCGGTGGCCTCGCTCTTTGGTGCGAGCTATCTCGCCGATGGTCGTGAGGCCGGCTGGCGCGTGCAGGGTGCGTCCCTGTCGGCGGAGGGCTGAGACCATGGCTGTATTCGATCACTACTCGATCGCGACCAGCGCTATGCGCGCTTTCAAGCTGGGGATGAACATCGCCGGCTACAACGTCGCCAACGCCAACACCGCTGGTTTCTCACGTCGTCGTGTCAGCCTGAACACAATGACGGCGGTTGCCGTGCCGGGCGGCTGGGCTGGTATGGGGGTCGAGGTCCACTCTCTGACCCGCGTGCGCGATCCCTTCCTCGACTTCGCCGTGCGGCGCGAGGTCGGACGCCTCGGTCAAGATTCAGCGCGATCGGACATTCTCTCCGCCCTCGAGCCCGCCATCGGTGAGGTTAAGAATACCGGGCTGAGGAGCGCGATCTCGAACTTTTTCGATTCGCTCGAGAACCTTTCGAATCAGGC
>CAYSMT010000051.1:0-10561 GCA_964432135.1 uncultured Acidobacteriota bacterium | reverse complement strand
TGCCCAGGTGCCGCAATGCTTCGAGATCGCCTGTTTCGTCAGCGTTGTCCCGGCTCGGTGTCTTCGCGGCGGCCTCCTCCGGAGAGGCCGCGCAACCGGCGCACAGCGCGAGGGGGGCAAGGCCCGCGAAGAGCATCAGTCGGCGCATGAGGAGAGCCTAGCGCCTCAGCTTCCCGGGATCCAGCGCGCTCGTCGCCGCGGGGGGATCTTAATTATTCGCTGTATTTTCGTTAACGCGAGCTTGCGAAGGCCTCGAGGCCGGCAAGTAGGGCGGGCCTGCGCCCAGGAAAGTGTCCCGCCTCGTCCAAACAGGGGCGAAAGCCGTTGACATCAGTGTCCGAGAGCAGCCAATATGCCTGCTCGGGAGCTCTGTCCGCCCTCATGTGGGGCCGGAGGAGGCCGCAAGGGAGAATCCTGATGAAGCGTTCGCTCGCGAGTGTTGGCTGCCTGAGTGTTCTCATTGTGGCGCTCGCCACGGTGAGTTTACTGGCGACGGGTTGTGCCAGTAGCAGGAGGGTTTCAGATGACTTCCCACAGACTGTCGAGATGGTCGTGGAGACGGCTCCTTCCGAGCCCGACCACATCGACTATATCGACGTCAATCCCTGGGAGCTCGGTCCCGGGCAGTCAGCGACGGTGACGGTCAAGGCGACCGAGGGTCGGAGCGCGAAGGTCTTTCTCAAAGGCATGGATGGCAAGGCGGCCGGTGTCGTTGTGCCGATCACGCTCACACCCGGCGCGGATGGTGCCTACACCGGCACGGTCACGGCCGGCAAGGATCTTCCCCCCGGAAAGTACCGCCTGGAGGCCATCATTGAAGGCGGACCGACGGGACAGCCGACCAAGCTCGTCTCTTCGCGGGCCTTGACCCTTCTCGCGCCGTCGCCGCCGGTCGACCCCTGCCAGGTGGCTGCTGATGCCTTCCGGACGCCCCAGATCCACTTTGACTTCGATAAAGCCGATGTCGACGAGGCCGCCAAGAGCTACCTGCTCGAGGTCGCGGCCAAGCTGCGGGAGCTCGGTCCCCGGGTTAAGAGCTTCACGATTCATGGCTACTGTGACGAGCGCGGCACGTTGGAGTACAACCTCGCACTCGGATCCCGACGTGCCATCGCCATCCGTGACGTCCTTGCTGCGCAGCCCGGTCTCGAGGCGCTCAATGCGGAGACGATCTCTCACGGCGAGGAAGATCCTATCGTCCCGAATGCGAAGACCGAGGCAGAGCATAAGCAAAATCGTCGGGCGACCTTCCAGATGACTTGCCGCCCGCGCTAAGCCGCTCGCGGTCCTTCGGGACGGGTCATGCCACAGAAAACGGAGGCCGTAAGGCCTCCGTTTTCCTTGCCGAGGGCGCGAGGCGCGCCCGTGGCACGTCTGCTGCGTTGGTGCGGTCGCTAGCGACTCACAGGCTAGCCACCGAACGCGGCCAGGATGCGGGCGGCCGTGGCATCCGGAATGACGAGCCCATTGAGATTGAAGCTGCTCACCACCGGTGTCACCGTCACGCCGAGATCCGCGCCATTGATCGCGTTCGTCGCGGCGCCGACATCCACGTTGCCGTCCTGGTCGACGACGGTGTTGAAGACCGCACCGAAGCCCGCATCGGACTCCGCGAGACCGGCGAGAAAACCAAACAAACCCACGCTGGGGGCGATTCTGCTCTCCAACTCCTGGACCTTCAGCTTGCGGCTCATACCCTCTTCTCCTCAGGCGAGCCTGTCGGGCGCGCCTTGTGCTTGGGATCCCCAAGATCCGTTTTCACTCCGGGGCCGCACGAAGGGAGCAGCCCCAACCCGCCCCCTCACGAGCAAGCCGCGGGCCAAGTTCTTGGCGGGCGATAAGGAAAGGGCCTCCCGTTTATTTTCGTCCGTAGAGCGTTGTTTTTTTGCAGAAAGCAGAGGAGATCACAAAATCGTATCTCAGTCGTGCTCCCCGGCTCGTGGCAGGGGCGACGATTCTGAGGGGGAGTGTTCAGATCGGGAACAACGCGTGGGGACGCTTTCCCCGAAGGGCTCAGAAGAGGGCCGGATCGATGAGTCGCAAGACGCGTCGGAGCGCGAGACGTCCTATGGGCAGGCTGCCGCAGGAGATCTTCGCGGCTCCCGTCATTCCGGGTCGCAGCTTGCCCGCCTCGTCCTCGATCGAGCAACGCACCATGAAGGTGGCGCGGGAAAGCCGGTCTTTCTCCGCGATCGGTGCGATCTCGAGCACCTGACCCTTGAAGATGCGGTCGGGGTACGCCGCGAAGCGGAGATCGATGGCCTGGCCTGCGGCGACGTCGCCAATCTCGGCCTCGAGCACGAGGACATCGCTGACCAGGTCTCCCGTGTCGGCGATCTCCATCAGCGCCTCGCCAGAGGTGACGCGCTCTCCGGTGCGCTCTTCGAGCTGCGGTGTCACGACGACACCGGTGATGGGTGCTCGCAGGTCGCATGCGGCGAGGCGACGCAACACGTCCGCGGCCTGGGTTTCGAGGCGGGCGACGCTCGCACGAGCCGCCTTGATCTTCTCGGGGCGCGCGCCACGTCGCAGCAGACGTGTTTCGTCCTGGGCGGCCCGTAGGCCCCCTTCGCTGACGGCGAGGTCCTTACCGACCTGCTCATAGAGGTCCGTCGCGACGAGCCCCTCGTCCTTGAGTCGCGAGAGGCGATCGAAGCGCGAGCGAAGTTGGGTGGCTTCCGCCTGGGCTGCGCGCACCCGCTCCCGGGCTCTTTGCAGGTGTTCACGCTCTGGCCCACGCAACAGTAGCTCGAGCTCCGCGCGCGCCCGCTCGATCTCCGAGCGGGTCATCGCGAGACGGGTGGACAGCTCGCTACGCTCGAAGCGCGCGACGACCTGCCCGGCGGCCACGGTATCCCCCTGCCTGACGAGAATTTCGGTGAGATTGCCGGTGATCTCCGGACGAACCGCGATTTGTGTGCGGGCGGCGACATGGGCCGGGCCGCTGACCTTGAGTGGCCAGGGGATGACGGCGATCAGTGCTAATGTCGCGGCACTCGCCACGAGGGTCAACGCGCCCCGCACGCTCGTCTCGCGTGCTCTGTTCAGGAGCATTCGGGTGAGCAGGGAGAGAGGGTTTCGTAGCAGATAGGCCAGCAGGCCGGCGAGCAGAACCGGGCCCCAGAGGCCGGCGAGAGAGGTCGATACACCGATGACGAAGCCCAGCATCAGATAGAGCACGCTGAGGATGTAAGCCACTGAGAGCACCCCGTAGATGCCGAGGAAGGCCCGGGCACGCGGGGTGAGCGATATGCCCGTGTGGGTCTGGGAGCGGAAGATACGCCCCATGGCGCCATAGGCCGCACTGCGCAGGTTCGGGATGCCAGCGAGATCAGAAAGGATGTAGTAGCCGTCGAGGCGCATCAGTGGGTTGAGGTTCATCAACACGCTAGCCATCGAGGCTGTCATCGACATGACACAGGCCGTATGCAGCGGGCCCGGAGGCACGATCCACCAGACGATGAGCGCGACCGAGGCCGCCGCCAGATCGAAGAGCGGGCCCGCTAGCGAGACGAGCGCGCGCTGCGCACGCCGCGGGAAGAGCCAAGCGTCGCTGACGTCGACATAGAGTGCGGGCATGACGAAGAAGATCAGCAGAAAGCCGAGTTCGGGCACCTTGCCGCCGTAATGCTTGCAGGTCAAGCCGTGGGCGAACTCATGCAGCGCTGTCAGTGCGATGGCCGCGACGAGCAGCCCCGCAGCCCAACCTGCCGCCGAAAGCTGCGGGAGTCTTTCAAGGATTTCGCTGCGGTGCGCCAACGCGAGCCATCCTGCGAAAGCCACCAGTGCGAAGTAAATGAACCCGAAGCTCCGGGTCCAGACGAAACGCAGGCCCGGCTCGAGCGCGCTGAAAAGGCGATCGGGGTCGAAGAGCGGGAGGCGCCAGTAAAGCGGGTTGTTGCGTTCTTTCGCGGGGCCCTCGAGCAGGCTGCGCACCTTGGCGCTGCCCGCTTGAACGAGCAAGGCACGGATCGCCGCGGCGCGTTGATTGGCCGGGTTCGCTGCGAGAATCTCCTCAAAAGCGCGTAGGGCGGCCTGGAAGCGTCCCGCCCTCAGTAGCTCGACGGCCTCATCAAACTGACGTGCTTCCGCCGGATTGCGTCGCGTAGGGGGCATTCCCGAGGGGAGCGGCTCATCGGCACGCCGGAAGCGAAAGCCTCCTTGCTCGAGAGCGCGATAGACCTCCTGGCCCAGAGCGGGGGAGAGAACCGGCAGGCACGGCTGCCCGTCTTCGATGAGCCCCTTCTCGCGCAGTGAGTCGAGGAACTCCTGGATCTCATCCAGACTCAGCTCCTCTCCGAGCATCGTCGCCGCGTCGATCTGGATATCCACCGCGCTTCGTTCGCCGTCGAGGCGTTCCAGAATAAAGCCCTCGAGCTCATCGAAGCGGTAGTACTTGCGCTTGCGCGGATCCTTGAGCACACGGCCGCGTCCCGTCTCGGCATCCGGAAGGAGTACGATCCCGGGACGCAGGCGCGGCCCGCTACTTGGAGAGGTGGCGGGGCGAAGCCGGGTGTTGACCAGTGTGGCAGGCATGGGTCCTCGGGCAGGATCCTCCGCGTCCACCCGCCGGCGGTGCGGGTGGCAAGGTCCGCTCAAGGGCAGAACTTCGGGTTCGCGCTCCAGGAGCGCAAGCTCGTAGCCGACGAGGCAACGCGTGGGGCACCGCAGTTCGTTCCGAACTCCCGTCCGGATCCTGGCGGGTTCGCCCATGACCGGTCGATCCGAAGCCTCCCGCTCCGTGCGGGTTTTGGTCGCTTTGAACCGTCCGTGTCCCCGAATGCGTCCAAGGCCCTTTACCTGCTCCGGGCCGCTAGTCCATACTGCCTGCCGGGTGGGGATATTTCGCTTCTCACGATGGCTGATTCATCGTACAAGGTGGACGAAAACTACGTATTCTCTGCATCCAGCTAGCGCCTCCGCAAAAAAGGGAGGCGGGAGGAAAAGTCCCGATGTCAAAGATGACCCAAAAACTCCTGGCGGTCCTCGCCTTGGTGCTCTTGTCAGCGGCGCCCATCCTCGCCGAGGAAGCCTTCGATCTGAAAATCAACCTCGACCTTTCCGATGAACTGACTTCCTCCCTGCGCGAGGGCGATGTGCTGCAGTTCGTGCTGCGTCCCCAGACGCAATGGGGCGAGCGGGCCGTTCCCGGCGAGCCGGTTGTAATGAAGACGATCTGGACACGCAAGCAGGTCGTCAACAACCACATCAACTTCCGCAAGGCGCTCGAGCCGGATCAGATCTACCGCCTCGAGATGCGCGTCGTACGCAGCGGCAAGGGTCACGAAACTCAGTCCGTGCGCTATCTTTCCTCGCTCTACAAACTGCCGCGAAAGCCCGTAGCGCAACCCCTGACGATGCGCCTGCATCTGAGCGGCAAGCGAGACGCTCGGCAGAATCTCGTCCTCGTCACGCGGGACGCCGACGGTGTGTATCGTTTGATGCTTTTCACGGCGTAGGTCACGAAGCTCTTCAGCGGCCCATGGACGGGCTCCTGACAGAGAGTGAGAGCTCGCTGCTCTCAGCGCGGTCCACCGCCTGCGCAAACTCGCGGAAGTCAGCATAGTCCTGTACTTCGATGCGTAGTGGTGGGAGCTTCGCTACGCGCTCGATCCGCAAGACGCCATCCGAAAGTGAACTCTCGATTTCGAAGCGTCCAAAGCGCCCGTCGGCCGAGAAGTTATCCGGCGCTCTCTCAAGCTCGAGGCCCTCGGGAAGCTGGATGCGCGTCAGGTCGTGCCGGAAGGCTTGCACGTTGAAGAGCATCGGCTGGGTTCGTGTTCGCAATGAGCCGAACTCCGGGACGATGCCGAGGGGTTGCGAGGTCCGTGGGAAGGCGAAGCCGGAGGGCGTGCGCCGGGCCAGCAGCCCGTCTTCGAAGTGGATGATGATCAAGAAATCGCTCTCCGGATCGTCCGCTCCGAGCAGCTCGCGTGCCGTGACTCGCGCACCGGGGAAAACATCTCCGGCGAGGGCCTGAAAGACCTGCGGAAGGCGGTCGGCAGGAACCTCGCGGATCAGTCGGCGTGTCACCGAGGCGAAGGGGCCTCGCAAGCGGAGCTTCAGGACGCCCGTAACGCGTCCGTTGGCGTCGAGGGTAACCGTCGCTTCCTGGTCCTGAAGAATCGGGGTTTCGCGGCGGGGAATGTCGATGAGTCGTGAGAGATCGCCGCTTTCTATGGCCGCCTCGTCCATGGGAACGAGCAAGGCGTCCGCCCCGGCCAGGCGTGAGGCGATCGTGTCGAAGGGATGGTCCGCATCTGTGTAGTCGAGGTAGACGACGCGATCGCCGGGCAGGTCGATACGCAGCATGACATAGGAAAACACGCTCGAGCTCGGGCAGTCGAGCCCCGTCCCGTGGAGCTCGACGGGACGCGTAAAGACCAGGGAAGGCGTCAAGCCGAGACCCTGGGCGAGGGCAAGAGCGACCCCGACGCGATTGCCTTCGCCAGCGGAGGCGGAGGCGGAGGCGGGGATGCTGAGCGAAAGCGCAGTGCGTCCCGGATGGATCCTCTCGTTGACCAGCGCATGCATCGTGCGGGCGAGAGCAGCGGGTTCTTCCGATCCCGCACGGCGGCGGATCGTATCGATCATCGAGGGCAGGGGAGGGTCTAGACGTGTCTTGCCGATCAGCGCACCGCGGAAGAGGTCCCCAATGTCCTCCCAGCTCAGGCCAAGGCCGAGGCGAATCAGCGGTGTGATCTCGAGACGGTCCGTGACGTGGGGCTCGACATAGATGCGTGGCATTTGACGTGCAGTCCAGGAGCGCACGCGCCAGCCGTCTTCGATGGTGTCCGTGCGCTCCAGACCTTCTTGGTTGCCGCAGACCTCGACAGGAAGGCCCGCCCGGTGCACGAGGGCGTAGCGGCTGAGGATGTAGTCGCGGTCGTCGCCTTGAAAGAGGAAGATCGTCCGGTTGTCCAGCGCACCCGCCAGAGCCTGCATAGGTGGCGTGTACCGGCGCGTGACGTACTCGATGGCATCGCCGACTTCGAGCCCCGGCAGGTGAACGGGGCGACGGCCCCCTGGATTGACGTCCACGGTGCGTCGATCCTTCTTGTGGATGCGGATGGCGTCGATGAGAGCTCCCGGGAGAATCTGCAGCTCACCCTCGTGCTCGACACCGGCCCGGGTGTAGACCCCGTGAATGCCCTGGTAGAGCTCCGTTTGTCCGGCATTCCGATCGATCAGCGTTGCCGCAATGTCTGCGAGCAGCGCCGAGTCCGTGCCGCTCCGCGGCCGGTCCTTGTCAATGACCTCTCGGGCGTCTACGAGCCAGTGCGAAAGGCGGTCGGAGAGGACGCCGCGACGGGTCAGACTCTGGCGCAGCGCGAGGTGGCTTGGTGCGAGCTCGAGGGCCTGCACCAATGCCGCGTTCGCCGCGTCGTCTCGGCCCAGCAGTGCGAGCGCGCCGGCGCGCTGGCGAGGGATCCAATCTTCGCGGGGGAACAGACGCTCGGCTTCGTCGAGGGTCTGCAATAGCTCTTCGTAACGTCCGGTGTCCGTGAGCAGGCGTGCTTTTCCGGCCCAGGCGGTGGCATTGCTCGGTGCCGCGGCGATGAGATCGTTCCAGGCGGCGAGCGCTTCGTCGTTGCGCCCCTCGGATGCGAGGAGATCGGCGTAAGCCGCTTCTTGGGGATAGCGTGCGTGCTGCTTTTCAAGCAATGCGTGCAGGCGCTGGGCGTTGCGCGAGCGACGGTAGAAGTCGATGGCCGCTCGGAGCAGATCGCTGCGTCCGGGCGCCGTCGTCAAAGCCTCTTCGATCGCGGCCCGCGCCTCGACCTCCCAGCCGCGACCTGCGGCGATGCGATGACGCATCAAGAGCGCGTCAGGCTGTCCTGGCTCGAGCTCGAGCGCGGTGTTGGCGGCGTGCCAGGCCTCGTCCTTTTGCCCCGCGCTGAGGTCCATCTCGGCGAGCTGAAGCCTTGCGCGCAGCAGCCGCGGATCAGCGTCGAGCGCGGCCTCGAGGTGCGCCCGCGCCAGGGCGAGGTCCTCTTCGGGTGCCGCTCCGGTTTCGGCTCGGTAGAAGAACTCGCCGACGAGCGCCGAGAAGATCGACGCATCGGGCCACTGCGCGTGGGCACGCTTGAGCACCTCGCCCGCCTCTCGTTCCATCCCTCGGGCGCGCAACCACCACGTCGCCGCGATGAAGGCCGTGGCATCATCCGCGCGCGGGTTCAGGCTGTCCCGATCGATGGCGAGCTCTTCGTGACGGATCTGCACCTTGCCCGAGGGTGTGCCCGTGGGGTGCTCGAAGCGAATCCCCGCCCCGAGCGCCGTGCCGTCGCTTCGTTCGAGCGAGACCGACAGCGGGGGCAGAGAGCCCGCACCGACACACTTGATCATCAGCCGGTGTCGACCCGCATCCAAGCGCAGCATGAGGGCCGGTGCCAGGGGCGGTCGGAGGCGGTAGCGGTCAACCGTCAGCGCCAGCGAGCCATCGACGAAGACACGAAAAGGTCCTCGCGAGGAGATGCGCAGGCGTAGTAACTCCTCCCGGGTGGTGAGCAGGTCGGTCAGAGCGTAGACGGCGCCGTTACCCATCAGGGACGAAGGAAAGATGACCCGCCCATCGGCAAAGCGGGTGTCGAGACGTTGCTGGCGTGGCTGCCCGGCTGCCTGGGTGTCCTCGCCGCCGTCGAGCTCCCCGCGTTCGGGGGCGAAGACCCGCGTCAGCGCGAGGGGGGCGATCCGGCCGTAGGGGCCGATGAGCGTCCAGCTCTCGCTCCGTCCGGCGCGCTCGACGAGCAGCCGTTGCGCAAACTGGGGCTCGTCCCCCCGTGCGAGGATGTCGGCCAGGCCAAGCGCGGCGAGGGAGCGCATCTCCGGGTTGTTCACCTCTCGCGCGCCGAGCACGATCTGCTCGAGCAAGCTCCGCGCTCTTGCACCGCCATCGTTGGCTCGCGCCGCAAGGGTCACCAAGCGGGCGAGCGCGCCGGCCGCGAGAGGGGTGCGGGCGTCGTGCTCGAGGGGCGCGACGAGGGCGTCGAGCGCGCTGTTGGTGTCGCCGCGAGCCTCGCGCAGCGCGGCAAAGGCGATCGCACAGCGCAGATCCTCGGGGTGGTTGGCGATGCAGGTGGCCAGATGCACCTCGGCCTCGTCGTTACGCCCGGCGAGCGCGTCATCGATGCCGACGATGCTCCGATGGAGCGCGAAGACTGGCGCCGAAGCGAACAGGAGTGCGAAGCCGGCGACGAGGAAATGACGGGTCCGGCTCATGCTCACTCCCAGGACAAGACGAGGCGCTGCTCGAGGGCTTGGCGCGTCTTGTCGACAAAGGCGGAAAAGGCGCCGAGGCGTTCAACGGGGACCTCTCCGCCGAGGAACTCGCTGCTCGTGACGATCTTCACCGCACGAAGCTGTTTTTGGATCGCTATCTCCAGCCGTCCCCATTCGGAGTTGATGACCATGGCCTCCGGTTGTTCGAGCAAGGTAGCTTCCTTCGGAATGGGAAAGGTCGTTTCGGCGCGAAAGGCGAAGGGGGGTGGGAGCTCGAGTGGCACGTCCCGGCCGGTTGGGGGGGCCTCCCGCGGCAGAGGAGGGAGGGTCATGGCGAGGGGAGAAGATACGCGACCCCTGCTGCTCCGCGCGAAGCGTTCCGCGAAGCCGTGGAAGCGATAGCGCACGGGCTCGTCCTCGAGGGCGATCCGGTCGAAGGAAGCCCGATCGATCGTCAAATCGACAATGACCTGCCGGAGGCGTTGGACGAGCACGGCGGTCGGGCGGTCGGCCAACCGGAAGTAGGCCCGCTCCCGCGCAGCAAGATCGCCGCCGGCGATGACCTTGACGTCGAACTCCGCCCGCCCGTCACTGCCGAGGCGAATCTCCTCATCGTAGTTCAGCGAGGCGTCCGCAGGTGTCGCGGCGGGGGTCTTCGCGAGACGTCCCCCGCCCGCTCCCTCGGTATCGACCTGGAGCACGAGGGCGCCGCGGTCTGGGATCGGCAGCTCCTCGGCAGCATGGTGCAAGACCGTGCCATCCAAGTAGAGCTTCTCGCTCGGCACATAGGCAATGGCGTGGTCGAAGGCGTCGAAGACCGGGATCGTCGTCTCGAGCGGCCCGCGATCCCGTGTGCGCAGCAGCGTCACCTCGGCGTCGATGCCCGCTTCGTGGAGCATGGCGACGAGTAGGCTCGCCTTGTCTTTGCAGTCGCCGTGACGCCTCTCGAGCACCGCACCAACGCTGTAAGGCTTGATCGCGTTGATACCGAACTCGAGCGCGACATAGCGTGTGTTTTCGATCGTCCAGGCGTAGAGAGCCTCGATGGTCTCGCGTCGCCCGTGAGTCTTCGCCGTGATGCGCCTTACGAGCTCCTTGAGCTCGGTGGTGGGGCGCATCTGCTCGCGAATGAGCGCAGCGTAGAGTTGCCCCAGCTCATTCCAGTCGCGAGTCGTTCCGATGACGATGTAAGGCAGACGGGTGGTCAGCGGCGGCGAGCCTGGCGCATCGTCGTAGGCGGGCAGCGGGGGGATCTCGAGCACTTGTACGCGTTCGGCCAGGGGTTGGTCTTCGGCACCGAGCTCTCCGTCGCGTGTTGTCCCGCCCGGAAGCTCGCGCGGCG
>CAYSMT010000050.1:0-10581 GCA_964432135.1 uncultured Acidobacteriota bacterium | reverse complement strand
AGTCCATCCGGTAGATGTGGTCGCCAGAAAGGATGAGCACATTCTCCGGCCGATCTTCCTTGATCGTATAGATATTCTGGTAGATCGTATCGGCCGTGCCGAGGTACCACTTCGTGCCCACCCTCAACTGCGGGGGGAGAGTGTTGATGTACTCGCCAAGCTCGGAGGAAAGGAAGTTCCATCCCTGGACGACGTGCCTCATCAACGAGGAGGCCTTGTACTGCGTAAGCAGGTTGATCCGTCGCAATCCTGAGTTGACGCAGTTCGAGAGCGTGAAGTCGATGATGCGAAACCCACCGCCGAAAGGCACGGCTGGCTTTGATCGATCCCGGGTCAAGGGATGGAGGCGCTCGCCCTTGCCGCCAGCGAGGATGAACGTCAGCAGGTTGCGCAAGGCGCCTGGCGCGACATGGGCCGGCACCGATTCTAGCGAGGACATCTACATCTCCGGTGGCCCTAGGTGCTCACGCTCCTCGAGCAGTCTTTTGATCGTCGTCTTGAGCTCCCCGGTGTCCGGCCCCTTAGTGACGTAGGCGTCAGCAGCCCAGGAAGTGAAATCGTCGCGGTAGGCATCGAAAGCCGTATTGAGCACGATCGGGACGCGCCGATCCCGGTCGAGGATCCGAGCCATCGCCTCGAGGCCGTCCATCCCGGGCATACGGATGTCGAGCACGACAAGATCCGGCTGGCGCTCCTCGAAGGCCTTGATGCCTTCCTCTGCCGTCGCCGCCTCGAGCACCTCGTAGCCGCACTCCTCGAGCTCCTTGCGATAGAGCAAGCGAAGGTTGGTCTCGTCATCGACGATCAGGATCGTGGCCATGCTCGTTCCTCCTTTCCGTTGCTTCTGCAGAGCGAGCCCTTTCACCTGCAGACTCCGGTGCCGTCGGCATCACGATGCGAAAGCGCGCACCCTCACCCGGCCGGGAGTCTACGCTAAGCGACCCACCACACTGCAACACGAGACGCTTGGCAAGCGGTAGGCCCAGACCGGTTCCCTCGAGCTTAGTCGTGTAAAAGGGCTCAAAAACCTGCTCGAGCTGCTCGGCATCGAGACCGGGCCCATCGTCTTCGACGACGATGTGGACGGCCTCCTTCAAACGCAGTGCGCAGACCCGAACACGGCCTTCCTCCCCCACGGCATCGAAAGCGTTGCGAACGAGATTATCGAGCACTTCGAGCAGCAGGTCACGGCTTCCGCGCACCGCGGGAAGCTTCTCTTCGACCTCGGCTTCGAGGCGAATACCTTGTTCGCGGGCCAGGGAACGGTAACGCGCGATCGCGGCGCCAACGACCTCGTCGGCGTCGACCGATTCCCGAGCGGGCGTGCGCGCATCGCGAACTTCCCGCCGGATGCGCGCGAGGATCGTTTCCATGCGATCCGCCTCCTCGATCAACACACGCAGATCGGAGGCCCGCGGATCTTTGTCGTCGGTGCTGCGGGCGAGGCGCCGCGCGAAACCGCCGACCACCGCCAGCGGGTTGCGTATCTCGTGCACGATCTCAGCAGCCAGCTCGCCGATGGCCGAGAGCTTTTCTGCCCGCAGAAGCTGGCCCTGAAGATGGCTCTGGCGCGCGTGAGCCTCGCGCAACTCCGCCAGACGCTCGGCAAGCTCGTCATGCAGCCGGGCGCGGGCGATCGCCCCGGCCGCGCGATCGGCGATCATCCCCGCCAGAGCGAGGCGGTCGCCATCGATCGGCGGATCATCGGCGGCGCGCACACCGACGAGCACGCCCAGGGGATGGCCGTTCGAGGACAGCGGCGCCAGTAACGCGGGGACCTGGCCAAAGAGAGCTCCCAAGCGGGGCTCGACGGAGTCCTCCTCCCCGTTGAGTTCGATACGACGCACGACGCCCGCGGTCATCGTCGCGACGAGAGGATGGTCGGCCTTGGCCAGGGGAATCTTCAGGCCGGTCAGCTCACCGCCATGACCGTGCTCCCAGGCCTCCTCGTCACCCAGAGCCATGGCCTGGAGTTCCGCGGCCAGGCTCTGCCGAGCGGAGGGCAGGAGGAAGGGCGCCCGCCGCCGCGCAAGCCGGCCGCGGATAATGCCGTCACGATCTTCGCAAAGGAAAAGCGCAGCGTGAGAGAGCCCGAGCCCGCCTGGATGGACGACAGCGGAGAGCAAGACCCGCAGGACCTGGTCGAGGCGTGAAACCCGCGTCAGAAGGTCCCCAATCTCCTGCAGTAGCGTGAGCTCACCGACCTTGCGTTTGAGCGCCTGACCAACGCGCGTCTCCTCCGTCAGGTCGGTCAGGATCGCCACGGCAGCCGTCAGGCGCTCGTCGGGCCCACCGATGGCGGCGAGTGACAAGTGTACGATCCGCGGGTGCAGCGGCTCACCAAGTGCCACTTCGACGCGCTCGAAACCTGTCTCGACAGCGAGGAAGGTCGCCAGCTCCTTTCCACTCGCGGGGAGCACTCCCGCGGGGAGCAGCTCTTCGAGCGGCGTACCCCGGAGCCGGCTCTCACTGCGCGCAAGGAGCTGTGCCGCCGCGGGATTCGCTGAGACGACGCGCATCGAGCCGTCAAGCACAAGGACCCCAGAGGCGACGTGGCGCAGGCCCTCGGAAAGAACGCGCTCCCGAAAGATCTGATCGTAGAAGAGGCGGTCTGCCGGGCCCGCCTCGATGAGCGCCTCGAGCAAGTTGCCGCCGGGCGTACGCATCTGCACGAGCATCTGCCGCGGGCCGAAACGCCCAGGCCGCCGCTCGGGAATCCAGCAACGGAAGGGCTGTCCCGTCGCGATGACCTTTTCACGGTGGCAAGGGATGCAGTCGCTCTCGCGCCGGAAGATGCTCGGATGGCAGGGGGCGCCGATGAGCCCCTCGCCCCGGGTGCGCATCAACGAGGGGGAAGCCCAGAGAACACGGCCCTCGGGCGAGACGAGCAGCAGATGGACGCCGCTCTCGTCGAGAGTATCCAGGACACGCTGAAGCCTCGCGGGAGCCGCAGCTCCGAGTGGTGTGGCAGCCGGCTCGTCCTTCGCGCTCATGCTCCGCTGGCCCTCGCTGTGGCGCGCGCGTCGCGCCGAGCGATTATAGCTCTCTTCGACAGCGCGCAGGCTCGATTCCCCTCGCCCCCTAGAGTAGACTGGCGGCTCATTTTTCGGCCCCCGGAATCCGCGGGCAAAGCACGCCCGTGCGACCCACGGCCGCACCCCAGCGACGGACGCCTTACGCGACGAGGAACGACCATGCCAAACGGTATCTTCAATCTGCCAACTCCCAAGAACGAGCCCGTGTTGGGCTACCTCCCGGGCAGTCCGGAGCGAGCCTCCCTGCGCCAAGAGCTCGACAACTGGACATCCGAAGCGCTCGAAGTGCCCTGCATCATAGGCGGCCGGGAGGTGCGCACGGGGCGCATCACTCGGCAGGTGCTCCCTCATCGCCATCGCCAAGTGCTGGTGAACTACCACCAAGCCGGCGAACGCGAGGTCAAGGCGGCCGTGCGCGCCGCGCGTACGGCCTGGCAGGATTGGTCGCGCACACCTTGGGAGCATCGAGCCGCCATCTTCCTCAAGGCGGCTAACCTGCTCGCCGGCCCCTATCGCGATGACGTCAACGCATCGACAATGCTCGGCCAGTCGAAGACGGCTCATCAGGCGGAGATCGATGCGGCCTGTGAGCTCGCCGATTTCTGGCGTTTTAACGCGAACTTCATGCGGCAGATCTATGGGGATCAGCCCGAGTCGGCACCCGGGATGTGGAACCAGCTCGAGTACCGTCCGCTCGAGGGCTTCGTCTTCGCCATTTCGCCCTTCAACTTCACCTCAATTGGCGGCAACCTGCCCGGCGCACCCGCACTGATGGGCAACACCGTGATCTGGAAACCCGCCTCGACTTCGGTCGGCTCGAACTATGTCGTCTACAAGGTGCTCGAGGCCGCGGGACTGCCCCCGGGCGTGATCAACTTCCTGCCCGGCCCCGGCTCCGTGCTCGGGCCCATCATCCTTCCGAGCCGGGATCTCGCCGGTGTGCACTTTACAGGCTCAACTGAGGTCTTCCAGAATATCTGGTCAACCGTCGGCGGCAATATCCGCAACTACGATGGTTACCCGCGCCTCGTCGGCGAGACGGGTGGTAAAGACTTCGTCTTTGTCCACGCTTCGGCCAACCCCGAGGAGGTCGCCACGGCCCTGGTCAGGGGCGCCTTCGAGTACCAGGGCCAGAAGTGCTCGGCGGCAAGCCGAGCCTACATACCGCGCTCGTTGTGGAGTGCAATCCGTCGGCATATGCGCGCGCAGCTCGCCGAGATCAAGGTCGGTGACATCACCGATTTCACAAACTTCATGGGGGCGGTGATCGACAAAGCTTCCTTTACCAAGATCCGCCGCTACATCAAGGCTGCTGAGCGCTCGACGGCCTGTGAAATCATTTCCGGCGGAGGCACGGACGCCGCGATCGGCTGGTTCATCGAAGCGACTCTCATTCGCGTTGACAATCCGCGCCACAAGCTGATGCGCGACGAACTCTTCGGTCCCGTGCTGAGCGTCTACGTCTACCCAGACCGGGAGCTCGACGAAACGATCGCACTGTGTGATCAGACGAGCCCCTACGCGCTGACCGGCGCCGTCTTCGCCAAGGACCGCCGGGCGATCCTCGCCATCATGAACGCGCTGCGTCATGCGGCCGGCAACTTCTACATCAATGACAAGCCGACCGGTGCTGTCGTGGGCCAGCAACCCTTCGGCGGTGCGCGCGCCTCGGGCACCAACGACAAGGCCGGGTCGGCGCTCAATCTTCTCCGCTGGACCTCGCCGCGAACGATTAAGGAGACCTTCGTGCCCCCCCGCCACTTCGGCTACCCCTTCCTCGCTCCGGACGTAACGGAGACAGACTGACTCGATACGCGGCACGGGGATGGCCAAGCCATCCCCGGCCACTGTCAACTGCCACAACGGCACCGGCTGTGCAGCGGCCGGCTGGCCGCGGAGGATTTCCGATGGAGCCGATCCGTACCGCCGAACGTATCGAGGGCGTGACCTACGCCGTACGCGACGTCGTCCTGCTGGCCCGCCAAGCCGCCGCTGCTGGCCAGGAGATGATCTACCTCAACATCGGGGATCCCTGCCAGTTCGACTTCCGTACACCCGAGCACGTCAGCGAGGCGATCATCAAAGCCATCCGTGATGGACACACCGGCTACAGCCCCTCGGAGGGCATCCCCGAGGCGCTGGACGCCATCCGCCGCGATGCTGTCGGGCGCAAAGGTCTCCGCTCCGTAAGGGACATCATCATCGGCAATGGCGCATCGGAACCCATCGAGCTCCTGCTGACGGCTCTCGCCGAGGCGGGCGAGAAGGTCCTCATCCCCCAACCCGGCTATCCCCTCTATCCCGCCGTACTCGCCAAGCTCGGCGTCGTCGGTGTGCCCTACCGCCTCGACGAAGACAACGGCTGGCAACCCGATCCGGAGCACATCGAGCGCTTGGTCGACGACAAGACCCGCGCGATCGTGTTGATCAACCCGAACAACCCCACGGGCTCGGTCGCCGGACGCGCAACTCTCGAAGCCGTGCTCGAGATCGCTGCGCGGCACGAGCTGCTGGTGATCTCCGATGAGATCTACGACCAGATGATTCTCGATCCCATTGAGCACGTGGCGACCGCCTCGCTGCGCGATGACATCCCGATCGCGACCTTTGGCGGCCTGTCCAAGGTTTGGCTCGGCCCGGGCTTGAGGATCGGCTGGTCGATCCTCACCGGCCCCGAGAAAACGGTCGCACCGCTAGCGGAAGGCATGGGCCGCCTTGCCCGAGCGCGGCTGTGCGCAAGTCACCCCGTGCAATTTGCCGTGCAGCCAGCACTCGAGGGACCTCGCGACCACATTGCCGCGGTCAACACCACGCTGCGGGCGCGACGGGATCTGCTCGTCGAGCGCATCAACGAGCTTCCGGGCTGGAGCCTCGTCCCACCACGGGGCGCCTTCTACGCTTTCCCGCGCTTCGAGCTCGGCGTCTCTGATGGGACCCTCGTCAAAGAGATGATCCTCGAGCATGGGGTCGTCCTTGTTCACGGCAGCGGCTTCGGACAACAAGAGGGGACGCAGCACGTGCGCATCGTCTTCCTGCCCCAGGAGAAGCTAATCGCCAAAGCCTGTGATCGGCTGGCCGCCTACAGCGCGGCCTGCGCCGAGCGTCGCAACAACTGATCGCAACAACTGCGCCGTGAAAAACAGGGGTCCGCTCAAAAAAGGGCGGCCCCATTTTGAGCGGGCCCCTGTTTTCTAACCCGAGTCGGCAGGCGGCGCCGTCGCGACCGGTTCCTTTCCCGCATCACAAGCCCCCCTCGCACTGTCTGGCCGGTTCAGGGTCGACGCCGGAACCCGGGCTCCGACCCTGCGGTAGAGTGCGTCGAGGTCAGCGCAGCCCTGATCGGGATCGAAAACCTCACGCACGAAGGTCTGCCTCGCCAAGGGATTTCCAGGAACGCTCGCTGGATCATCGACGAAGCGCTCGAGCGCCGCGGCCCAGGCGTCCGTCTCGCCAACCGGCAGGAGCAAGCCCCGGGGCGCGCAAGGCCTCGTGTGCCACACGCCGGGGGCGCTGCGTTCCCAGCGCATCGCCAGCATCTCGGGCACACCCCCCACCGCCGAGGCGATGACCGGCAAGCCGGCGTCGAAGGCCTCGATGATGCTGACAGGCGTCCCCTCGCTCAATGAGGGCAGGACGAGCCCATCGAACTCCGGCAGGAGTGAAAGGGGATTCGGAACCGAGCCGATGAAATGCCACTGCGCGCCCAAACCACAGTGCGCGAGCACGCTGCGGCTGCCCTCCAGAACCCCCGGCTCCATCGGCCCGACGATAATGAGGCGCAGGCGCCCGGCTCGCGCGCGGTCGCGAGCGGCGAGCCGCGCATGGGCCCGCGCAAGCCCCTCGAGCCCCTTGACCCTCACGCCCCGCCCGAGAAAGGCCAGCAGACGTTCACCAGGCTGACGCCACTCGCCCACCCGCAGGGTTCTCTGACCGGCAGGAGCATAACGCGTTGGGTCGTGGCTGAGCGGAAGCACAACGCTCAAGCGCGCCGCCCTCGGACCGAGGCGACGCACGATCTCGTCGCGCTGACCGGGCGAGAGCGTAATCAACAGGTCAGTGGCCCCCCAGAGCAGGAGCCGCTCGATGGCACGCCACAACGGCGCCATGCGCCCCGAGCTCTCCCGCGTCAGCGAGTGGCCGTGGAAGGTGTGGATCCTGCGGCATGAACCGCCGCGCGCGAAACGCGAGCTGACACGACCGAGGGCCCCAGCCTTGGCCGTATGCGTGTGCACGACCGCCGGGCGCAACCGCGCGGCGGCCCCGGCGAGACCAGCGAGGGCACGACAGTCGAAGAAGGGCTGTGGGGCGCGGCGCAGAACACGCATCCGAAGCACAGGCAGGTCGGGGAAGGTGTCGAGCACATCGAGAGCTTCGTCCTCGTACCTTCCTGGCATGCCGGTGATCAACACAGGCCGGTAACCGATTTGCGACAGACGCCCAAGTGCGGCGAGGACAGGACGCGTCGGGCCGCCTCGAATGAGGCGGGTCACGATGTGAATCGCGATCGGGCGACGACCTGCGCGGGACGAAGCGGCCACGTTCACGGAACCCTCCGCATGATGTCGACCACGAAATCCCGCCAGGGTCCGATCGAGATCCCCTCCGCCGGGCAACGCCGCCATCTGCTACGGGCACTGCAGGTCCTGACTCGCATCGTCTCAACCTCACGGAGCACGACCATCGTCCAGGAAAAGCCGCTACCTGCCGCGACGACCCGCCATCGGGAGCGGAGCGACGCAGATGACGCCCGCCGCGACCACCTCCGGCAAGCCCCATGGTCTCAGCTGGGCGCCTGCCCTGGCAAGGACTTCCGCAGAGCTGAGGTCATCTCAGTCCAACACGCGCCAGCCCCCGAGAGGGCGCGAGGCGCGCCTGCGGAGCGGTATGTTCGCAAAGCGCTGATCCGCTGCGCAGCGCCGCGCCTTCGCTCGAGCATTCAGGCATAATGCGGGATAGCATACCGTCATGCAGGGAGAATCGATGAGCGAAGCCAAGATGACCGTCGACGCGTGTCCCCGGCACAACCCACGCCTCGCCCAACAGGAGCTCGGCGAAAAAGCCGTGTTGCTCCACTACGAAGGACGGCGAATCCTCGGGCTTAACGAGACAGGATCGAAGATCTGGGCGATGCTCGACGGTGAACGCTCCCTCGGAGAAATCATCGATACGCTCATGCCGGGCATCGATGCTCCTCGCGAACAGGTCGAGGCGGAGGTCCTTGAGTTCGCGACGAGCCTCCTCCACCGAGACCTCTTGTCCCTCGACTGATGGTCACGCGGCATATCGTCCTTGCTGGGACTGCGCTGCGGCTCACGCTGCCGGACGAGGATCTGGCGACGCGGGTCGACGAGCGATACGAGGGCTTCCTTGTCACAGAAACCGGCGCACGGGGCGCGTTGGAGCTCGACTTTGAGGTCGACCCCGACGCGCGTCCCACCGGTTTCCATCCGGTCTGGGTGAACAACCCCCAGATCTGTGCTTCAGGCGACCTATCCCGCGCCCGTCTCGAAGGCGAGGGCTTTCGGGGAGAAATCGATTGGGAGCAGGGACGAGGAACGGCGCGTATCCCGGACTCCTTGGCCCATCTCGACCTCGTCGTGCGCGTGGCGCTCGGCGTCACCCTGCTGCGCACCGGGGACACGCTGCTCCATGCCGCGGCCGTGCTGCGCGACCACTGGGGCCTTGTCTTCTGCGGCCCATCCGGCGCCGGCAAGTCGACCCTCGCAGACATCTGTCGCGAGGGTGGCCTCGAAGTGCTCGCCGACGAGATGGTCGCGTTGCGGCGTCAAGGTGCCGGGCTGCGCATCCATGGAACACCCTTTTGGCGCGGCTCCCTCGCCACGGGGCCGGCCGCCGCCATCTTCCTGCTCCGTCAGGCCGACCAAGCGCAGGTCGAACGGATCTCGGCGGAGCGGGCGCTTCCCGAAATGCTGAGCGCGGGAGGCGCGCCGCTCGATCTGCCGGCCGTACAGGAGGCCTTCTTCGCCGCGCTCGCAGGCCTCCTACGACGAGTGCCGGCCTATCGGCTCTCCTTCGCACCGAATGCGGGCTTCTGGCCAAGCATCGATCGCCTGCCGGAGTTTGCCTTCTTCCGCCCTCGCCCGCGACGCCTCCATCCACTGACGGCGGCCCCCAATAGCACCGCGGACAAGCCCCCTTCATCGTCCACAGGAAACCCACAGTAGACGCGACGATGAAACTGGATCTATGATTCCACTTAACGTGTATCCCAGGGGCGCTTGCTCGCCGGGTTGGCCAACGACCCGACCTCCATCGCGTGGCCGGTGTTCGATTCCCAAGGAGAAGTCATGGCCCGTCAGAGCAGCCTCGTTCACATGCTCGAACACGCGGCGAATCATCTCATCCCGCTTTCGATCCTCTTTGAGCTGACGAATCGCTGCAACGAGGACTGCCACCATTGCTACGTCGACCTCGGCGATCTCGAGGATGAGCTCAGCACCGAAGAGGTCCAGAAGATCCTCCGGGAGCTCCGGTCGATGGGAACGCTTTTCCTGACCTTCACAGGCGGAGAGATCTTCACCCGCAAGGACACTCTCGATCTGATTCTCTTCGCGCGAAAGCTCGGCTTCGCGTTGCGCTTGTTCACCAACGGCACACGGCTCACCGACGAACAGATAGAAGCGATCGCCGGCTGCGGCGTGACCGGGGTCGAGATGTCGCTCTACTCGATGAAAGCCGCAGAGCACGACGCCGTGACCCGCACGAAGCGCAGTTGGGAGAAGACGACACGCGCGGCACGCCGGATGCGCGCCCGGGGCATTCCCGTCGTGCTCAAAGCTCCCGTCATGTCCGAGCTCGGCGCAGCCGCCGGCTCGGTCGCTGCATTCGCGCGGGAGATCGGAGCGGACTATCGCTTCGACCCCGTACTCCTTGCCCGCTACGACCTCGACGACGCCCCCATCGAACGACGCATGAACCGGAAGGAACTCAAGGGCTTCTGTGTCGACCCCCATCTCGGCCAAGCCGTCGGTCCCGAAGCCGAGCATGTCATGGATGCGGGGCAGCCGGTTTGCGCCACCGCCCGACGTGTCGCCCTGATCTCAGCGCGTGGGCTCGTCTTCCCTTGCACGCAGCGTTTCCCTCCCTGCGGCGACCTGCGTCGCCAGTCTTTCCGGCAGATCTGGGAGAACGCACCGCTCTTGATGCGGCTGCGCAACCTGACCTTCGGAGACTTGCCCGTTTGCGCGGGTTGCTCCCAGGGTTCGTTCTGCGGTCGTTGCTCGCTTGACGCGCTCTTTGAAGATGGTGACTTCTTCGCTCCCAATAGCTGGCGCTGCGATCTCGCCCAGCTGCGACGCGACGCCTACGCCAAGGGAGGGACGGATGAGCGCCATCTGATCGAGGCACGCCTGAGGGCCCACACCCGAGGCGAGTAAGCCCGCGCCGGCCGCCGGCGCTCAGCCGAAACAACGCCGGCAAACCCCCCAGGCGACACGCCCGAGGTCCGTCGGTCGATCGACGGCTAACGCCGCCACGAGCCAACGCCCGGCGCGAGAGGCCGGACGGTGCTCGAGACGACGACCGA
>CAYSMT010000049.1:0-10629 GCA_964432135.1 uncultured Acidobacteriota bacterium | reverse complement strand
ATCGCGACAAGACCTACCTCTATCGTGTCTTTCTAGACTCTGGCCTTATCCAACGCCTGACCGCCGGTTCGCTCGACACGAGCCTCCAGGACATCAGCCCTGATGCACAACGGATACTCTTTGCGCGTGAAGTCTACGACGACACAAGCTGGCCTTTCCTCTCTAGCGAGATCTGGGAGATGGAGCTGGCAACACTGAAAACCGAACGCCTGGCCAAAACGACCTGGAGCGCGACGGCACGCTACGCCCCCGATGGCGAGCAGCTGCTTCTCCTTGGCGGACCCTCGGCCTTCGGAAAAACCGGCGTGACACTTCCCGAGGGCATGATTCCCAACGAGTACGACACTCAGGCCTTCCTTCTCAACCGCGCGACGAAGATCGTCACACCCCTCACTAAGAACTTCAATCCAATGATCCGTGCTGCGCAGTGGGCGGCGGATGGCACGCTCGTCTTCCAGGTCGAAGAGGCCGACCGCATCGCCCTCTATCGCTACCAGATCGAAACACGGCGCTTCACTCGTCTAGCTAGTGAGCTCGACGCCGTCGTTCGCTTCAGCCTTGCTCACGATGGCGGGCGTCTCGCCTACTACGGCAGCTCTGCCGACACGCCAGGTGAGCTACGTGCGCTCGAGCTGACAAGCGAGCAGGGCGTCTCGCGACGCCTCGAGCTCCCTGGTGAAGAGGGCTGGAACGAGGTGAACATCGGAACAACGGAGGAGTTCGATTTCACGACCTCCGCCGGCCGCCGGATCGACGGCATCGTCCACTTCCCGCCGCACTTCGATACTAAGCGCAAGTACCCTGCCATCGTTTACTACTACGGCGGCACGGCCCCGGTCAGCCGCAATTTCGGCGGACGCTGGCCGAAGAATGTCTGGGCCACTCACGGTTATCTTGTCTATGTGCTCCAACCGAGCGGCTCGACGGGCTTCGGACAGGAGTTCTCCGCGAGCCATGTCAACGACTGGGGCCAGACGGTCGTCGGCGAGATCGTCGAGGGAACACGGGCTTTCCTTGCTGCACACCCCTACGTCGATTCTCAACGCGTCGGCTGCATGGGCGCATCCTATGGTGGTTTCACGACGGAGCTGCTTGTCTCACACACCAAAATCTTCTCCGCCGCGATCTCCCATGCCGGCATCTCCTCTCTCGCGGGCTACTGGGGTGAGGGATGGTGGGGCTACATCTACTCTGCGATCGCCACAGCGAAGAAGTATCCCTGGTCCGACCCGGCCTTTTATGTCGGCCAGAGTGCGCTCTTTCGCGCCGACAAAATTCACACACCGCTGCTCCTGCTCCACGGCAAGGCCGACACAAATGTCCCGACCGGGCAGAGCGAGCAGCTCTATACGGCCCTGACACTGCTCGGGCGCGAGGTCGAGTTCGTCCGCATCGACGGGGAAAACCACTTGATCATGAACTACGACAAGCGCATGAAATGGATGAAGACGATCGTCGCCTTCTTCGACTGGAAGCTCAAGAGCGACGCCTCCTGGTGGACCCAGCTCTACCCGAATCCAGACTGATCCGCGACCCCAGCGACCGCGCTGGCCCGCAAGGGTCGGCGAACCTATCTTGCGTTGAGATGGTTTGAACTCCTCCAGGATGTGCCGATATGTCCCGAGTCGGTACGAATCGGGGAGGAGTCCAGGCCGAGATCCGGCCGCGCCCGGGGATCGCTGCGGACGGAGACGGGAAGAGGGCCTTGGCGGCTGGTGTCAAGACCAGACCCGACCGATCGCTCACGGCGCCCGCGCTGCCGGAGCCCGCGGTCCATCCGGCGGCAGCGGCTCCGCAAGAGCAATCTCTAACCGGGTTGCTGGCCGCCGGAGCATGGCTGGTGCTTGGCGGGATCTATGTCTACCTCGCCTACCTGCCCGTACCGATCGAAGCCCAAGGCTGGTTCGCAGTGGCGGTTGTGCTGACGTTGTTGTGCACGCGCAAGCTCAAGCTCGGCCCGATCCCGCGCACGGCCTTTCTCCTGCTCGCTACACATCTAACCCTGCGCTATTTCTTCTGGCGTTCGCTGAACACCCTCTCCTTCCACGGTCCCGTGAGCTTCGCTTTCGCCATCGCACTTTACCTAGCTGAGATCTACGGCATCACGGTCTACCTACTCGGCGTGTTCGTAAACATCAACCCCTTGGACCGCCAGCCCGCAGCCCTTCCGGAGAATGAAGCGGACTGGCCCTCGGTCGACGTGCTCGTCCCAAGCTACAACGAAGATGCGGAGCTGCTCGAGACCACGCTGCTGGCCGCGACGCAGATCGACTACCCGGCGGACAAGCTGCATGTCTACTTGCTCGACGATGGTGGTACGGTCCAAAAACGAAATGACGCCGACCCTGCGAAGTCAAAGGAGGCCCGGGAGCGTCACTTCGAGTTGCAGGCGCTGTGTCGCGAGGTCGGTGCGATCTACCTCACACGTGAGAAAAATAATCACGCCAAGGCTGGCAACATCAATGCTGCTCTTGAGCAAATCGATGGAGAGCTCTGCCTGATTCTCGACGCCGACCATGTGCCCACCGTCGACATCCTCAAGCTCACGACGGGCTGGTTCGTCCGTGATCCCAAGCTCTTCCTCGTGCAGACACCTCACTTCTTCATCAACCCCGACCCCATCGAGAAGAACCTCGGCGTGTTCCAAAAAATGCCTAGCGAGAACGAAATGTTTTACGGCGTGATTCAGAAGGGACTCGACTTCTGGGGCTCGTCCTTCTTCTGCGGCTCGGCGGCACTCATTCGCCGCCGCTGCCTAGACGAGATCGGCGGAATCAGCGGAATCACGATCACAGAGGACGCTGAGACGGCACTCGATCTGCACGCGCGCGGTTACCACAGCGCCTACCTCGCGATGCCTATGATTTCGGGATTGCAGCCGGAGACATTCACGGGATTCGTAGTCCAGCGTGTGCGCTGGGCCCAAGGAATGGTCCAGATCTTCTTACTTAAGAATCCGCTGCTCAAAAAAGGACTCACTCTGCAACAAAAGCTGTGCTATCTGTCGAGCTCCTTTTTTTGGTTCTTCAGCTACGCCCGCGTGACCTTCATGATCGCCCCGGCGGCGCTGCTGATCTTCGGCTTGCGGGTATATGACGCCAACTTAGCCCAATTCGCCGCCTACGCCCTGCCGCATCTTCTTGGCGCCATCGTACTCTCTCACGCGCTCTACGGCAACGTGCGTTGGACGCTGGCCTCAGAGCTCTACGAACTGATGCAGGCGCTGTTCTCGCTCTCGGGTGTGGTCAAGGTGTTGCTCAAACCCCGTGCTCCGACCTTTATCGTCACACCCAAGGGAGAACACCTCGCCAAAGAGTTCATCTCACCGCTCTCTCGCCCCTTCTATGCATTGATGGCGATCTGTCTGCTCGCCTTCGTCGGTGGTGGAGTGCGCCTCGCTCTCGGATCTGGTGACCGAGACGCCATCCTTATCACTCTCGTCTGGAATCTGTTCAACTTCCTCCTCCTGCTCGGCAGTCTTGGGGCACTCCACGAAAAACGACAGGTCCGTAAGACACCACGCGTTCTGAGTCAACAACCTGCTGAACTGCTTTTTGGCAAGCAGGAAACACCTTGCACACTGGAAGACATCTCCGTCGGCGGAGCCGGACTAAGCATCCCCCCGGGCCAGAATCCTCCCCTCGCCGGCCAGCGTGGTCTGATTCGCATCACCGTGCCCGCGCTCGGAAAAACAACACTGCTTCCAGCGATCGTGCGCTACCGCGGCGACCAACGCGATGGCAGCATTCGCCTCGGAGTCGAGTTCCAGGCACGCATGCTTACTGAAAAGCGCGTGATCATCGGTCTCGTCCACGGCAGCAACGAACCGTGGCAACGTTTGCTCGATACCCGCGGTGGTGGCGTCGGCATCACGCGCGGTGCGGGTTTCTTGATCCGCACGGGGCTGCGCCAGGCGACGAGTCACGCGCGCGCCGGGCTTCGCCAAGGAAGCCATGCATTGTCCGAGCTCATGCGGCGTGTCAAGCAGAAGACTCTTTCCCTCTTCCGTCTGCGTTCCGGGCGGGATCCCCTCGATGAGAAGGCCTGAGATCGATGAAACGACATCACGCCCTGCTTCTTTTCGCTGCTTCATGCTCTCTCGCGCTTTCCACGACGAGTGAAGCACGAAGTCATTCCTCACGCACGCAGTGGACCCAGCGACAGCCGCTCGCCAACTTCATGACCCGGAATGAACCCTTGGTGCTGCGCAACAGTTGGAGCGAGTACACACTGCATCTGCCGATCTCTCCGAGAATTAAGGTCGAGCGCGCCAGCTTGCATCTTGAGCTGACGAACTCGATCGCGCTGCTTGAAGGTCGCTCTCAACTCACGGTGAAGTTCCACTCCCGGATCGTGGCCCAGATCCCCCTGCGACCGCACCAGCCTTCGGTCAGCGCGGACATCGATCTTCCCGTCGAGCTTTTCGAGGTCGGATACGACGCGCTGAGCTTTTCGGTCGCACAGCACTACACTCTCGAGTGCGAAGACCCTTCCGCGCCGGAGCTGTGGACGCAGATCGACAGCCAACGATCTGAGATCCGCCTCGTTTCGCAATTGAGACCTCTCAACCCTCGGCTCTCCGAGCTCGATGGTTTGATTGATCGACGACTCTGGAAACGCTACGAGCTGGGGATTCTCTTCGCGGGCGAGACGTCTCGCGACGCGCAGCTCATTTGGGGCGCACTCGTCGCCCAAGGTGCCGGCCTGCGCCTCGAGTATCTTCCGCTCGACCTGCGCGTCGGAAACGCCCTTGGTGAGACAAGACAGGGAAAGACCCGCCTGCAAGAGAGCAAGCTACATGAGCGCGATCAAGTGCTCATCGGAACCCGAAACGAGCTAATAGGCCTGCTCGACGAGAAGGAGCTCGCGCGAATTTCAGGGGCTCATCTTGCCATTCGCCCCCTGCGAGAGAATCCAAGTCACTTCCTGCTGCTCGTCACGGGCACAACGGAGGACGAGGTTACCCTCGCAGCAAGGGCCTTCGCCCATCTGAACACGCCCTTCCCGGACACCAACCGACTCGATGTCGACGCCCTTGAGCTACCGCGCTTCAACGCCTACACCGCCCGGCATGCGATACACGAGGACACGAGCTACACCTTCGGCCAGCTCGGCTTTGAGACCATCACCTTGGGGGGGCTAAACGCGGGACGCGCAAGTCTCCGGGTCTGGGTGCCGCCAGATCTCTTCTCTGCCAAGGAGAGCGACATCGAGTTTCGTCTGCACATGGCGCACGGTGCTGCGATGCGCGACGACTCCGTGCTGAACCTCTTTCTCAACGGAACCTTCGAGAACGTGATCCACCTCAAGGACGCTGCAGGTGCCGTCTACCGCGACTACAAAATCGCCCTCCCGCTGCGCTCGCTGCGACCGGGGCCGAACGAGATCTCCTTCGAACCGCGGATGATGCCCCTCGTCACAGGAGAGTGTCAGGCCATCCAGTATGAGAATCTACTATTGACGATCTTCGACGACTCCGAGCTCGAGATCCCGAGAGCAGATCACCAGGTTTTACTCCCGAATCTTGCGCTGATGGCCCAGACGGGTTTTCCATACACGACCTGGCCCGACGGCAGTCGCCTTGCGGTGCAAGTTGTCGGCTCGTCGACACCGGCGATCGAGGCCTCCTTCATGATTGCGGCGCGCCTCGCCCAACACCTCGGCTATCCCTTCCACAGCGCGGAGTTCAGCTTCTCCGAACCCGACCCGGAACGCGAGCTGATCGTCATCGGACCCGAGAGCGCTCTACCGGATGATCTCCGGAATGCCTCTCCTCTGGGACTCGGCGAGGTTCAGTCTGGGAGCTATCCGACGATCACCACCCTGCAAGGAGCAGCTCGGTCGCGAGGTCCGCTGACGATAATCCGTGGCTGGTTCGGCAGCTCGCCGTCACGTCCTGCACGGCCGGACCCCGAGAACGCGACGATCACCCAACGCGGCAGCCTCGGCCGCTACTGTGCGGCGGTGCAGTTCGAATCCCCGCGTAAGGCTCGGCGCACGATCACGCTGATCACCGCGGCGAGTCCGGAGCGGTTGCGCGCTGGTGTCGAACGCCTTGTCGACCCCGGAAGCTGGGGCGCTCTGTCCGGTAACATCGCCATCTGGCTTCCTGAGGAAAAACAGCTCCACTGCCAGCGCGCCGGTCATGAGTACGCCGTGGGCGATGCGAGCTCGCAGACACGCCTCGCCTTTGCATTCACTCATCAGCCACTCCTGATGGCCGGCCTGCTCGCGCTCTTACTCGTAGGGCTCTCACTCACAGGACGAATCCTGCTCGTGCGTTACCGCCGACGCCACCACCCGGGGGTCGGGGATGCCATCTAGAAATGGGCGGGGCGGGGCGGTCGCCCAAGCCTCCTCGCTCATGCTGCTGGTACTTCTCGCCGGCGGATGCGTGCACGTTGCGCCACTCGACGAAACGAACTGGCGCAGCTACCGCGCCCGCTTCATCTCGGGCGAGGGACGGGTCGTCGACACAGGGCAGGGCGGCATATCTCACTCCGAGGGCCAGGGTTATGGCCTGCTCCTCGCCGCTGCTCACGATGACCGCGCAACCTTCGACAAGCTATGGGATTGGACCAAAACACATCTAGCGCTCCGCGAAGACGCGCTGTTGGCCTGGAAGTGGGAACCGAGCAAAGACGGGGCAGGCTCCGGCAGGGTGCCTGATCTCAACAACGCTAGTGACGGTGATCTACTGGTCTGCTGGGCCCTGCTGCGTGCCGGAAGACGTTTTCACGAAGCGCGTTACATCACCGCCTCCCGAAAAATCTCCGCGGCGATCCGAAGTGAGCTCATCCGGCAAACGCCCCAGGGAAGCGTCCTGCTGCCTGGCGCGCAGGGCTTCATCCGTGACGACGGCATCGTCGTCAACCTCTCGTACTGGGTCTTTCCTGCCCTTGAGGAGCTCTATCGCGCAGAGCACGAACCGGCCTTTCGCGCGCTCGAACGCAGCGGGCACAAGCTGCTCTCCCACGCTCGCTTTGGTCGCTGGAATCTGCCCCCGGACTGGCTGCTCGTCGGCGAGGAGCTGCGCCCCGCACCTGGCTTTGCCCCACGCTTCGGCTATGACGCGCTCAGAATCCCGCTCTACCTTGCCTGGGCCGGCCGGCGCAGGGATCTCCTGACACCCTTCCTGGGTTACTGGCACGCGCAGAGCGCGCAAGATCCCGCCGCGTGGGTCGATCTCGTCAATGATGCGCAAGGTGAGAAAGCCCTTCCCGCCACCGCGGTGCTGCGCGCCTTCTCTGCGGTGGGGGAGAAGATCGCGCCAACTGAGGTCATTCCGCCACTGGACGAGGAGGACTACTACTCGGCCAGCCTACGGCTGCTCGTCGAGCTGGCCGCCCACGAGAGGATGCGGCGGTGACGAAAAGAGCGACCGTACCTGCACTCGTCATGCTGGCTTTCACGGCTGTCGTCGTGCGCGCAGACGATAAGGCCCTGATCCATCACAAACAAGAGATTCACCTAGAGTACCGCGCGGGGTGGATCGATCCGGAGATTCCGCTGGCCCCGGAGTATGTCGTGCCCTCAGCAAACCTCCCCTTCCGTGCAGACGAGCAGACACTCCCCGACGAGAGCCGGCTCTGGTCGCTCCTCCACGCCGGTCTCTTCAACGAGGCCGCCGCACAGCTTGCTCTGTGGCGCAGCGAGCGGCCGAGCTGGACGCCTCCCGAGGAGTTCATCCAGCTGCTCTCCCGCGCGCGTTGGCAGGTCGCCTTCGACACGGCGTGCCGCGAGAGGCACGCCAAGGAGATCATCGCCCTGGCGATCGAACGCCCCGCCGCCCTTGACTGCGCGCATCTCGACCGCCGGTGGGCCCTCGCACGAGCCTATGACGAACTCGGTCAAGAGGAAGCATGCCTGGCCACCTTCGACAAGGCCATGAGAGATTGCCGCGCTCCGCGCCAGCTCCTGAGCACGCTCGAGACGGCGCGCGGGAGAATCTCGAAGCACCAACTCGAAACCCTGATCGAGCGCGCAGCGCCGCGAATCGAGAGGAGTCCGCTGCGAGAACCCTTCGAAACCTTCCGCGATGAGACTCATCTCGCCTGGCTCTCTGCAGCGCTCACCTCGCCAGTGGACGCCGCGAAATTCGCCTGGGTGGAAGGTCTCGCGGGCCCGGCACTGAAACGACGCCGGCAGCGCGGAATGGCCCGAGCTCTCGGCTGGTATCACCTTGCGGCCACTCGGGCCGCGCAGGCGGCGGCCTGGTTCGGCGCCGCGAGGGCTTGGGAAGAACACGACGAGGAAGCCGCTTACGGCCTGCTGCTGAGCCTGCGCGAACGCGCTCTGCTCGAACGTGCCCGGACGCTTGGACGCGTCTGGAGCTCCTCTTCAGAGAGGATTGCAAAGCTGCACGTCGCGCAGCTCCGCGAAGATGCTGCACGAGAGTACGAAGCAGCCCACTACGAGAGTGCCCTCAACGCGCTGCGAGAGGCTGCGGCTCTGACGCCTCCTGGGCGCGACGAACGCGTTCTCGAAGCATGGACCCTCCTGGCTCTCGAACGACCGGCTGAGGCCGCTCCCCTTTTCGCGATGCTCTACGCTGGCGGTGACGACGATGACATCGCCGAGGGTCTCCTGGCGACCTGTCCGGGTGGCGGTTGTGAAGATCGACTGCGCTGGCTCGCAGCGGGGCCATCCGGCGCGCTCGCCCGAGGGCTTCGCGAACGCCGCGCGGCACGGCTCGAAGCGCGCGGCTGGCTACGCGCCGCGCACATCGAGGCGCCTTGGCGTAAACCAGAGCTCGAGGGCATCGCTTCCCCGCTCGTGGGTGCCGCCAGCGCGCTGCGCTCGAAGAGCGGGCAGACGGGAGAGGACCGACTGCGATTGATTCGCTTACCGGTGGCCCAAGGTCAGGTCGTGCATTCTGGAGAGCACGAGATCGGCGTAGGTGTCGAAGTCGTTTCGATCACCTCAGGACAACCCGATCTGAACCGCCCCTTCGGCGCCGCATCTATTGGAAAGACCCCCGCGAGCCCCGCCCTCGTTGAAAGTTCTTTCAGGGGCCTCGCGGGCGAGCTGAGCTACCGTCACGTGGGACGCTGGACACGCGCGGCCAGGATCGGACTGACGCCGAGTGCCGGCCCGCTCGCTGCGCGCGTCAAGGCTTCCTGCAGCCTCACCTTCGAGGAGGACGAGCAGAGCCTGAAGGTGGAAGTCTACTCCCGTCCCGTGCGTGACTCGCTGCTCTCCTTCGTAGGCCAGAACGACCCCTACGGCACAGGAGCCTGGGGAGGCGTCGACCGGCGCGGCGGACGCTTTGCCTACCAGCACCGCCTTGACGCGCGCTGGCGGGGCCGCGGTGAGATCGATCTGGCACAGCTTACAGGGACGCGCGTTGCCTCGAATCGACGTCTAGGCCTCACGCTCTCTGCCTCCCGGGCGATCCCACGCGAGGGGCTGCGCTTTCTGAGCGTTGGCCCGATCCTCATTTTCGAGAGCTTCCGCGATAACCTGAGCCACTTCACCTTAGGTCATGGTGGTTACTTCTCGCCCCAACACCTCGTGATGGGAGGCGTGGCCCTCGACTTCCAGACCCTCGAAGCCCACCCCTTCATGGCCCAAGGCCATGCGCAGATCGGCTTCCAGTCTCACAGCGAAGACAGTGTCGCGCTCCTGCCGCTGAGCCCCGATAGCCGCGCCTACGAAGGCAGCTCGGACGCGGATCTGAGCTGGTCCGCAGAGGCGATGGCGGGTTGGCGGCTCCGCCCCGGCCTGCTCGCCGCCGCTGGTCTCTCCATTCGTCGCACGGCGGGCTACAAAGACTACGGCCTTGTCGTCAGTCTGCGCTACTCACTCGGTGGCCGTGCGACAATCCTTTCAACCGATCTCCCGATCCAAACTCTGAGCTCGATCTATTGAGGTCGTAGACCGATGCATCCCTGATCCGGTTAGCTGAACTACTGGAATTGGAAGCCGCCCGAGCGCGTTGCGTCGTTTTCTGCATCCCCAGGACGATGCGCACGAGTTTCCACAAACCGAAGGGGCGTTCGCCCCGGTCGAGATTCTGACGACCGATCGCCGCGGCGTGACGCCACTGGCGGCCGAGCACGCGGTAGGCGTGGATGAGCCCATAGCGCGGATCATAGATGTGCGCCGCTTCGGAGATAAGGCCGTTGAGCTCGATGACCTTGTAACCTTCACCACGCCGGAAGGCCTCAAGCGATGCGACGCGCAGGTCGTAGCGCCCAAAATGAAAACCTTCGATCTGCCGACTAAGGCGGTCGATCGAGGCCTCGAGCTCCGCACTCCAGTACTGCGATCCATCAAAGAAAATGGCCCCCCGACAGTGCGTCCCCAGCTCGCTCAAGAACACGCGCTGTTGAGGAATCGGCGTCTCGTGCCAACGCGCAGCGTTGCTCGCGCGATAGCTCTGCGCCATGGCAACAGCCCGCGGATCGGAGAGCACGAGTTCCTCTATATCTTGAACACCATCTCCAACAACGGTGGCCGGACGCTTGTCGGTGATTGAGAAGATGCGCCCCCGGGACTCGCCGGGATCGCGCAGATAGAACACGCCAAACTCCGCGCCAGGCGCGTACTCCTGGATCAGCAGGGGACCTGGATGTGCCGCGAGATAGTCCTCCAGTTCGCCCCGCCCCCGCACGACCGCCACTCCAT
>CAYSMT010000048.1:0-10669 GCA_964432135.1 uncultured Acidobacteriota bacterium | reverse complement strand
AAGGATCGAGGATCACGGCCTCCTGGAGCTCGACGACCGCGAGCTCGAGCTGGCCGCTCTTGAGGTAACGCCGGGCCCGGTCAAAGTGTGCCGACGACGCGCGCAGCTTCGCTCGGGCGAGAGCCACACGGTAGCGCGAGTTCTCCGGATGAAGCGAGAGCGCCTTGGCGTAGTTGAGTACGGCGTGATCCCAGAGCTCCCTCCGGGAGTCCTGTTCTGCCTTGTTGTAGGCGCTCCGCGCGGCACCGGTTGCGCACGCCGTGCTCAGCAAAAGGGCCAACAACACGGCACCGGCCACCAAGTGGAGCATCCCCTTGAATTTATGAGTCGTAGTCACGGGCTCTTTACCCCATCTTCTCATGCATGAATCGGCCACCAGCTAGCGGCGACCGCCTCTCCGGCGCCCCGCCCCGCGCGAGGTCGCAGAGACCTTGGGCAGACGAAGCTTGACCGTTTTGGTCTTCTCTCGGAACTTCGGATTGGTGTAACCGATCGTCAGCGAATCCATGTCGATCTTCTTGACGACGAAGTCGTTGTCAATAATCTCGCCGACGCGCACGACACGCATATCTGACTTTTTTGCTTTCCCAGCCGTCCCGGCCTTGGTCAGCACGGCAAAGCGAGACATCGGCTGCAGGAGATAACCAATATGCCCCACATAGGTGTAATGGAAATCCGGTGGCGGCGGCATGCGAGGTGGTGGTGGTGTGCGCGGCTGCAGCGCTCGAGTTGCCTGCTCGCGCGCCCGCGCCTCACGCTTCTTACGCGCAGCCTCGACCTGCTCGACCTTCCTTCTTTCGAGCGCCGCCTTGCGAGCCAACGCTTCGGGGCTATCGGTGAAGGCGAATAAATCTCGAGCCCGCATGTAGTCGGCGCCAGCGACCGGACGATCAAGCGCGATGGCGGGCAAGGCCTTCAGGCTGGCAAAACGCCCACCCAAAGAGACACTGGCCTCGTTCGCGCTATTCGCCTTTTCGTTCGAGACCAGCAGATCACGATTGAGGTACAACGCCACGACTACCAGGGCCGCGAGAACAAAAAGCAGCGTGCGCGTACGATCGTTAGCTTGACTGGCCATGCTCAGCGCCCCCGCCGCCGGCGCGCATTGCGCGCCTTGTTCTTCTTCTTCCATAGCCGCTCACGCTCGATCTCTTCACGCATGTTCGGCGCGTTGAAGTAGGTCTCTACCGCTATGTCGAGCTGAAGATTCCGTCCCCCATCCTTCGATGAGGAACGCAAGGCAACCTCTCGGATGATGAGGAATTGATTGAGGCGCTCAAGTCGCTCGAGAAAGCGACGCAGGTTCTCGTAGCCACCGTGAAGAGGGAAGGTGTAGGTAAAGACCTCAATACCCTCAGCCTCGAGCTGAGACATGTTCGAAGCCACGCGCTGGGGCTGGACACGGAACTCCTTGCCGACCTCGTGCACGGCCTTCTGAAAGGCGACCATCCGCTTGACCTTGACCGAGAGCATGTCGTCGAAGAAGGTCCGAATACCGGATTCGACAGCGAGGGCGTGCTCGTGAACCTCGCGCAGCTCCTTGAGCCTTTTCTTCGACAAGCGCTCGGTCTGCGTCGCCACTCGCTTGCTCTCTTCGCGTTGGTCAATACGAGCCTGAAGCGGCCGGATGGCGATCCACCACACGGCGATATTGATGACCAACAGCAAGGCCAGCACCATGGCCAAGCGCAACCCGTCACGACGGGAGTCGAAGCGATTCCAGAAGGACTGCCGGCGCTTCGACCGAAAGACCGATATCGCGCTGGCGGGAGGTGGAACCTTCGCCGACTCGCTCATGACCTTCCTCCCGATCCGGAGCTGCCGTTACCGTTTCCACCCGATCCACCACCTCCTTGGCCGGAGCTACCCTCACCGCCTCCGGAGCCGTCACCTGCCGTACCCCCTTTTTCACCTCCCACGTCCTTTCCCTTCCCCGGCTTCCACTGCCGCGGATCACCCAGCGAAGGGGCATTGGGGTCCACAGCGGGCACGATCTGCGGAAGGCCATGGGAGTAGTCGATCTCCGGCTTGTTAGGAGCGTCCGGACCGCCTGGCGGACGCTTCACGTCTTCAGTGGGAGCCGGCCCGCTGCTGCCACCGGGTTTCACGGGTGCCGGTACCTTCCGTCGCGCCGTGGCAGGGGCCGTCGGGCGCTTTCTCTCCTCGGCACGAAGGGGGCGCCGCGTAACCCTCGGATCCGTGTCCACAGGAGGAGGGGTCGTGCTCCCTCCACGAGGCAACAACGCAGAAACACCCGCGTCGCCGAAGCCACTTTCAGCCTTTGCCTTTGCCGGCCGCTTTCCGTGCGGAGCCTTCCTGCGCGACGACGCCGCACTCGCGGCGTCACGCCGCGGGGGTCTCTTTCCACCTCTTCGCGATCGCCGTCCTGCCCGCGGTGCCTCGGCCGCCGTTTCATCCGCCAGGGCGCGCTGGGAACGCGGCAGATCAGGCCCTTCAAGACCGCTCTTCGATGCCGTTGAGCCCGGCTGGGCCATCCCCGCGCGCTCTTGCGCGAGTGTCTCTTCGCCCTCGACGATGCGCAGTTCAGGCTCCTGCGTGCCATCCTCCGCCATCCGCCCGGCGTCTTCGTTCTGGAGTGCCTCGAAATGCTTGTCAACTTTGTACTCAAAATCCAGGCCGAAGGTAAGCCGCGATTCGGAACCCTCTCCCGTCTCGTAGCCCGAGGGTACGACCTGGTCGAAATAAGGCGACTGTTGCAGCGCATCCTGAAAGTTGACATAGCCGTCATAGCCTCGCGACATGCCGGTGACCCGGATAAGCACTCTGCCCGCCTCGAAACGCGGGCGGATCGTCATCAACTTCACGTTCCAAGGCAGGACTTCCTCGAGAGCATTAAAAAGCATCGTCCAGGAGAAGTTGCGCTGCTGCAGAACGGACTCCACGAACTCGGCCTGGGGCGTGAGAACATCCATGTCAATCGCCTCGAGCTCCGAGTTGAGGGTCTTGGCTTCTTGCTCCATTGCGGCCATGCGGGCCTCGTGATCCACCATCTCGCTCTTGAGCATTTCAAGGCGCGCGTCAGCCGTGACCCAGGTGTAGAGATTGTTCCCCGTGAAAGCAAGCGTGGCGATAAACAGCATGGAAAGCAGCACGGCGATCGGCAGATCGTTTCGGTAGGGACGGCGTGCCAGGTTCAGCTCAAGTGGCTTCACGGCTCCCTCCTCAGCGCGAGTCCGACCGTCGGCAACAGCTCGGAAAGCTCGTCTTCGCCGACACCTTGCAACTCGGCGATAGTCCGCTCCAGCTTGACAGGAACGACCACCTCACAACCCACCTCCTCGGCAACGCGGGCGATGAGTGCCGACTCGATGCCGACGACCCTCAAGTGCATCCTGGAGAGCCCCTCCCCGAGCAAATGCTCTTCGTAATAGCCCAGCGACGAGAGCAGCTCTCGCCCGACGACCCGCAGGCTGGCATCCCCCTGGAACCCGCCTCGCACGTGGTAGTTCTTCGCCCGGTAGAAGATCACCCGCTCGCCGCGCAAGATCATAAGGCTGAAATAGCTACTTGTCGCGGTCAGGAGGGCGACATCCCCGCTTTCGTCCGGGACGAGCACACCTTCGAGGCGCAACGCGTTGAACGCCCCGAAGGTCGCCAGATCGATCAAGCCAACCCGCAGACCCATCTCGACGAAGAGGTCTTCAAGCACCTCGAGGCCCTCGCTGGGAACGACGGTAACTAACAGTTGCACGCGCCCATCTTCCGCGCGTCCAAGCTCCTGCCACGCCAAGCGCGCATCATCCAAGCTAAATGGAAGCGACTTGCGCAAACGCCAACGGATGACTTCGCTGGCTTGCTCGGCGGAGGGCGGAATCTCCTGCAGATCGATCAAGAAGGCCCGCGCCGCGGTATCCGGTATAGCCACTGAAATACGCGAAGCCTTTTCCGCACCGGCCAAACGAAGGGCGTCAATGATCGCGCTCGCCAACTCGTCAGGCGCCGTACAGCTCACTCCGCTCGCCGAAGCAAGAAAAACCCCCTCCGAGAGGCGCTTCCGGCCGTGACCACCAAGGTGATAGTGACCACGACGATGGGCCAGACGCGTCGCGATGACGGCATCCTCGCGTAGCTCAACCGCAACGAGCGGGTATCTTGGCCGCAGCCAGTGCGAGCGCCGAACACCCTCCGGCAGCAAGCGTTCCAGACTCTGCAGCCCACCCAGTTCCATCATGCCTACTCCCCGACCCAAGTCATTCGACGAAGGTCACCTTATTGATCTCGCGCAAGGTCGTCTTTCCCGCGAGCGCCTTGAGCAATGCCGAATGGCGAAGGTTCTGCATACCCTCCTCCTCGGCCTGGCGCCGCACCTGAGCGGCCGGAGCCTTGGCGAGGATCATCTCGCGAATCTCGTCGGACAGATCAAGCAGTTCGGAGATCGCCTCCCGTCCGCGATACCCGGTACCGTGGCATTCGATGCAGCCACGCCCTTCGTACCAGGGCCGATCGCGGTACTCTGCCGGCGCAAGCCCCGACTCGAGCAACAGCTCATCGCTCGCCTCGATCTTGACCCGACAGTTCGGGCAGATCATCCGCACAAGCCGTTGGGCGAGGATACAGTTGAGTGCCGAAACGAAGTTGTAAGCCTCGACCTTCATATTGAGAAAACGACCGAGCACGTCAATCACGTTGTTGGCGTGCACCGTGGTAAAAACCAAGTGCCCGGTCAGCGCCGACTGAATCGCGATGTTGGCGGTCTCTTCATCGCGGATCTCACCCACCATGATTTTGTCCGGGTCATGGCGCAGGATCGAACGCAATCCCCTGGCGAAGGTCAGACCCTTCTTCTCGTTGACGGGAATCTGTGTAATGCCCGGAAGCTGGTACTCCACCGGGTCCTCGATAGTGATGATCTTGTCCTCGGAGTTGTAGATCTCCGAAAGCGCTGCGTAGAGGGTCGTCGTCTTTCCCGATCCCGTAGGACCGGTGACAAGGAACATCCCGTAGGGCTCCTTGATGAACTTGCGCACCTTGCGCTTGACAGAATCGTCAAAACCGCAGACCTCCAGACTCAAAGTCGAGAACTTTTCACTCGCCGACTCCTTGTCCAGGATGCGAATGACGCAGTCTTCGCCATGCACCGTGGGAATGATGCTTACGCGGAAGTCGATGGTCTTATCCTTGATACGCAGCTTGAAGCGCCCGTCCTGCGGAATGCGCTTCTCCGAGATGTCGAGCTCGGACATGACCTTGATACGCGAGATGACCGACTGGTGAAAGCGCTTATCGATCGGTTCCATCGCCTGATAGAGCACGCCATCGATGCGGTACTTGACGATGACCTCTCGCTCCCGAGTCTCGATGTGAATGTCCGATGCCCGGCGCTGGAGCGCGTTGAAGATCGTGGAGTCGACCAGCTTGACGATCGGGCTCTGGTCAGAGGTGATGCGGTCGATCGAGAGAACTTCCTCGCCATCATCAGCCTCGCGCACGACCTGAATCTTGAGCTCTTCTGTCGCCTCATCCAGGACACGCTGGGAAGACTCAGAACGCTTGAGAATCTCTTGAATCGCTGAGCGCGTACCCACCGTTGCATCGATCGGCATGCCGAGCAATAGCTCGAGCTCGTCGATCATCAGCACATCGGTCGGATCCGCCACGACGACCTGCAGGCGCTCACCCTGCTTGCCGAAGGGCACGAAGTGATAGCGGAACATCAGCTCGACCGCGATCGATTCGAAAAGCTCGTGATCGATCTCGAGGTCGGCAAGGTTCACGTACTCGAGCCCGAGCCTATCGGCCCGCATCCGCGCGTCGACTTCCTCGTTGAGGGTGTCGCCGCCGGTCGTCGCCTCGCTATGTTGCGTGTCCGTCATCGTCGTCTCCGGGCTCGCCCTCTCAGATTGTTGAATTCGAGTAGGCGACCAACATCGGGTAGTAGATCGCGAGCAACATGATGCCAACGATGACAGCCATGACGACCAGCATCAGGGGTTCGATGATCGACACGAGTCGTGTCAAGCGCTGGTCAATCTCGTCATCGGTGAAGGCGGCAACGTGGTCGAGCATCTCAGAAACCGCACCCGAGGACTCTCCCACCTTGACCATCTCGATCATCATGCTGGGGAAGAGCCCCGTCTCGTCGAGCGAGCTCCACAGCGCAGCACCGTCACGCACCTCCTTCGAGACCCCTCCGATGGCGTCGCTGTAGATCGGCGTCTCAATGGCCCGCGCGACGATCTCGAGGCAGCTCACCAACGGGATGCCCCCCTTGACCAGCGTTCCAAGAGTCCGTGCGAAGCGGGTCATGACGAAGCGTTGCGCGATATCGCCCACCAGTGGTAAACGATAAACCAAACGCTCGAGGGAGCGTTTCCCCCCCGGAGTGCGCTTCCACACCGTCAGGGCGAAGTAGAGCAAAACAGCTCCACCGAGAATTACCAGCCAGTTCTCTCGCAGCGTGTCGGATAAAAATACGACGACCTTCGTGACCAGAGGCAAATCTGAACCAATGTCGGCAAAGAAGCTCTGAAACTGGGGCAGCACGTAGAGCAAGAACACACCCATCACGATTAAGGAGAAGGTCACCAAGATGATGGGGTAGGTCACCGCGCCAACGACCTTGCGGCGCACCGTCGCGATCGTCTGCGCATACCGGATGTAGCGCTCGAGCACCGTGTCGATCTCACCGCTGCGCTCCCCCGAGGCCAAGGTGCTCGCATAGAGCGCCGGAATCGCCTCCTGGGCGGCGAAGGCATCAGCGAGCGATTCGCCGGATTTGACTTGATCGCGCACGCCTTCGAGGGCTTTCTTGAGCGCCGGGTTCTCGCGCCGTTCGATGAGCAGGGTCAGAGCCTCGATGATCGGCAGTCCAGCTCGAATCAAGGCGGCGAATTCCTGATTGAAGAGCAAGAACTCGTTCATCGAGATCTTGGCCTTGCGTTTGAAAATGTCGCCGAGCGCACCCATGGCGGCCGACTTGCGCTGGACGCTCAGGACCAGCAGGTCCTGGGACTCGAGCTGCTCGCGCAGGAGCTGCTCGTCCTCGGCGCTGTACTCCCGGCTGAAGATCTCGCCCGCGGGCGTTGCCACGCGGCAGTCGAATTCGGGCATCGCCTAGCGCTCCTCGGCCCGGATCTGGGCGCCCTCACCATCGAGTGGCCAAACCGTCATCGCGAGGAAGATCGCCCGCCGGCGATTGCGTGAAGGCGTGAAGACGAGGTTCATCCGGCCTTCCTGCAAGTCAAGGGTTCCCCCGAGCACCTTGCGCGGAACCCCCAGCCCGGAAGCGGCCTCGGCCCGGGAAGGCGTCCGGATCAACTCGAAGGGTTCGATCTGCACGAGACCGCGCTCCGCATCAACCTTGCCAACGCGAACGCGCAGCCGATAGTGCTCGGTGATCTCCAGCTCGGCTTCACCGCCTTCCATGATGCGCACGGAAGCCGTGCCAAGCCTTCGATAGCGCGTCCACCGCGTGACCTCCGAGAGGGTCCGACTCACTTCGCGCAGTTCCTCGGCGATCGCCGGTGCCTCTTCTCCGCCGGGGGCAAGCGAGGCCAGGATCAGGCTGACATCGACCTCCACCGACTGCGGCGGAAGATCCCAGGAGCCGATGGCTTCGACGATGCGCGCAATCCGCGCTCTCTCGTCCTCCACGATGACGATCTTCAGAGACTTGGGTACCTTGTAGGAGCCACACGGGCCGAGCAGTTGGTCGATCAACAGCACGGCCTCGGTCACAGGGTGGAAGTGAATCTCAACGACCTGGGAGTGCAGCTCCACGTCGGCGCAAGCTGCGTTCTCAGGGAGCTGCGCCCAGGTGAACGGCGCGAAACCTGCCGAGAGAGCGAACAGGAAGGCAGCAAAGCGTAGAGCTTCGCACCAACTTCCTCGCGCGCTCACAGGTCGATCTCGTCATCGAGGATCATCGTCACCGTGGGCCCCTCGGCTGTCGGAGGTACGAGTACGATGACCCGTGCCGTCGGCGAGTCGACGTGACGAACAACCTGGTAGCAGTCGTCACGCGCAGCAATCGGTCTCGAATTGACGAGGGCGGCTGCCGCACCCTCGCTACCCCAGAGGTAAAACGCGCTCGGGTTATCGGAGAGCCGCGCACCGCCCAGGGCGAGGGCAAGGGCTCCGATTAACACGGCCGCCGCTGCCGCGAGTGCTGTGCGCGGGAGGCGAGGTTTTGCCTTGGGCTCGACCACGGGCCTCTCCGGCAGCGCTCCTTCGAGGGGCAGCACTCCGAGCAGGGAGAACACAGCGCTCGCATCGCGTTCGGCGAGCAGCCGCCTCGCAGCCGCCGAATGGGCGAGGTGTTCGGCAAGCTCTTGGGACGGACGCCCACCCTCGGCGAGCCGATCGATCTCAACGAGCAGATCCCATCCCGAGCTCTTTCTGCGCGAGGACTCAGTCATCGTCGGCTCCTTCCCCCGTCCCGAGCAAGCCGGGAAAACGCTCTTTCAAGCCGCGAGCAAGGACGACCCGCAACTGGAAGAGGTGATTGCGCACTGTCGATGGCGCGATGGAGAGGACGCGAGCGATCTCCGCCGCGGAAAGGCCCTCGACTCGCGAGAGCACGAAGACGGCCTTCTGGCGCGGCGGCAAGGCCGCTGTCAGCACCTCGAGCGCCCGCTCGAGTTCCCGCGCCAGCACGCGCGCCTCCGGGCTCGCCCCCTTCGCGTGCAACGCCGGTGATGAGGAGGACGCGAGTTCCTCGGGCATCGGCGCCTCGGGCCGAGCGCGGCGGCGCCTCAGAGCGTCGATCGAGAGATTGGCGACGATACGGTAGATCCATCCGTCCAGATCCTCTCCCAGCTCGAAGCGACCGAGCTTTTCCCACAACCGAAGGCAGGCTTGCTGGGCGACGTCCTGCGCTTCATCCCAATGCCCAACGATCCTCAGGGCAATCCGAAAGATCCGTTCCCAGCGCGGGGCAAGCAGCCCATCGAAGGCCTCTCGGTCTCCCGCCGCAGCCCGACGGATCAGCTCGGTCTCGCGCGCCGTCATCGGACGCACGAGCACCACCCTCCCCCATCTACGCGGAGGCTGTTCCCGGCGTCTAGCCGAACGGGAGGGTCAAACAGAAGATGTGGGCTCATCGCGGGCGCATTGTGCGTCTTGAGTGCCCGGCTGGCAAAAGGCGACCGTTCGCGATTGCCTGAATGCGCTCATAATCATCCGTGACGTCTCGACGGAACACGAATACGCACACTGCCCCCACGAAACGAAGGGCTCCATCCCGGCCATCAGGGCGCCGCGATGGGCTCGGGGGCGGGCTCGAGGGCTATGGCGAGCACGTCGGTCATCGATTCTGCGAAGGTAAATTCGAGATCCCGCAGCGCCGGCTTGGGCAGGTCCCGCAGGTCTTTCTCGTTCGACTTGGGCAGGATGACCCGCCGCGCTCCCGCCCGACGGGCCGCAAGCACCTTCTCCTTGACCCCGCCAATCGGCAGAATCCGCCCACGCAGCGTGATTTCCCCCGTCATGGCCACGTCGCGGCGCACGGGGCGATTGGTCAGCACGGAGACCAGGGTCGTCGCGATCGTGATGCCCGCCGACGGGCCATCCTTTGGGATCGCCCCCTCGGGCACATGGACGTGAATATCGCTGCCGGTGAAGTCCTGCTCCTCGAGGCCGAGCTCGTCGGCGCGGCTTCGGGCCCAAGAAAGGGCGGCCTCGCCGGACTCCTTCATGACGGAGCCAAGCTGGCCCGTCATGTTGAGCCGCCCCTTGCCGTTCATGCGCAAGGCTTCGATATAAAGCACATCGCCGCCTGAAGCCGTCCAGGCGAGCCCGGTCGCGACACCGACCATCCCTCCTTCGAGCTTTTCCTCCGCCTGGGGTGGCGGCGGGCCGAGGTAGGCCTCCAGGCTCGAGGCACTGATGCGGGTCGGCGCCTTTCGCCCTTCAGCCACCCGGCGGGCGACCTTTCGCGCGATGGCCGCGAAGCGACGCTCAAGATTGCGCAAACCAGCCTCGCGGGTATAGCGCACGATGAGATCGCGGATGGCGCCCTCGCTGAAGCGCACCTTGGCACCGGAAAGAGCGTTTTCCTCGAGCTGCTTGGGAATCAGATGCTGGCGAGCGATCTCGAGCTTCTCCTCTTCGGTATAGCCAGGGATACGGATGACCTCCATCCGGTCGCGGAAGGCGGGATGAATGGTGTCCATCAAATTCGCGGTAGCGATGAACATTACTTGACTCAGGTCGAAGGGCACGCCGAGGTAGTGATCACGAAAACTGAAATTTTGCTCTGGGTCGAGTACTTCGAGCAGCGCCGCTTGGGGATCACCCCGGAAGTCATTGCCGAGCTTGTCGACCTCATCGAGCATCATGACGGGGTTGCGTGACCCGGCAAGGCGAATCGACTGGATGATCCTGCCGGGCATCGAGCCGATGTACGTGCGACGGTGGCCGCGAATCTCGGCCTCGTCGCGTACGCCGCCGAGACTGACGCGCGCGAAGTGCCTCCCCATCGCGCGGGCGATGGAACGGCCAAGCGAGGTCTTGCCAACACCGGGAGGTCCGACAAAGCAGAGGATCGGGCCACGATGCGTGTCCTTGAGCTTGCGCACGGCCAGGTATTCGATGATCCGTTCCTTAACCGGTGCAAGCCCGTAGTGGTCCTGGTCGAGGATTTACTGAGCGGGGGCGAGCTCCAGATTGTCCTGAGTCTCTACATCCCAGGGCAGCTCGACGAGCCACT
>CAYSMT010000047.1:0-10722 GCA_964432135.1 uncultured Acidobacteriota bacterium | reverse complement strand
GTCGCAAAATCCCCACTGCCTTCGACGACTTGTCCAGGTTCGAGATCTCCCAGATTCATACGCCCCAAGCTTCCGGGGAGCACCTGCAGCGTATGAACGATCTCACCTCCTCTTCCCGCGCCGTGAGCAAGACTTTCAATCGATCCTTCCAGCTTGGAGGCGATGGTAATGACCTGGACGGAGCTCAATACTTCCGAGCCCAAGTTCGCAAGATGTACGGTTTGCTTTTGTCTTCGGCCGGTTCCCTGATCTTTCGAGTTCTCCCAAGAGACGCTCAGTTGAAAGGGGTAGGGTGTTTTCTCCATCAGGAGTTGGGGCAACATGCGGTCCATCTCTCGCGCCAGTCGGGAGCCATCAATGGGGCTGATCACCGTGCGGATGCCATCACCGGTTAGCCTCAGCAGCGCATCGAGTGCGGCCTCCTTCCCGTCATTCGAAAACGGTTTTTCAAGGTGAACCGGGTTGTTTGGGTTGTTCAATCCCAGCTCATCGAAGGTATCGAGTAATGAGATCAAACGTTGATTTAGCGAGCCCCCTGGGGCGAAACCGTGCCACTGCCTCTCAAGAGCTTCTGTTTGGCTAGAGCGCTTTTCCGATGTCGTCCCCTCGCCCGCCGACCCCGGAGGTGCGAGCAGTGTTCCCGCGAGCAGAGTTACAACCCATACAAGATTCTTGTGACTCCCATGTCTCATCGGATCCCCTCCTTCTCATCCCGTCCGATCCTACCGACGCATGGCATGAAGTATACGGTGTTGTCCGGGTTAACGAGGGAGTCAACCAAGGGGCCCGCCATCCTTTTCGCAACTAGACGGGCCCAGTTGCGAAAAGGATGGCGGGCCCCTTGGTTGACTCCCTCGTTAACGAGCTGTGGAGAAATGCGTATAGCTGCGTCTAGCGGCAGGTGTTCTGGCTGCGGTCACGTTCGTGACCTGCGGAGTCGTTGCCCGCCGGGCTCTCGACGCCGTCGGCCATCCCCGTAACGAGGATGTAGACGTTTCCAGCCGGCACGCTGGCCGGCGGGATTTCCGCGCGACGCCGGCCCTCGCCGTCGGGGAGCGTGTCCATGGCACAATGCTTCGCGGGGGCGTTTTCTCCGCCGTAGTCGTAGCGCCCTTCGGCTGCGAGTACGCCCAGCGAGCCGAAGTAAGCATTGTAAGAGCTAGCTCCTGCGAGCTCATCGAAGCGTAGCGTAAGACCGCCTGCCGCTGGAGTGCTGACCTCAAGCCGCGCGATTTCCGCGGGGCGGTCTTTCTCGCGCCCGTAAATGTCGAGCCAGACGGCATCGATGATGACTTGGTAAGCGTCACCGGTGGTGGCCGCGACAGGCGCCGAGACGAGGCGCACGACGCTAGTTCCGATTTCATCGAGGGTCAGCGAAGGCCACTCGTAATGCGAACCGCCCGCTGAAACGACAGGATTTTTTGTCAACGTTGAAGAGACCGTCCGGAAGTTGGTGACGTTGGGTACGACGAGCAGGCGAAGGTTGGGATGGTCGGGGTCGAGGGGGGGCATGTTCGGCCCACCGGAGCCGACGATGGGAGTGTAGTAGTTCCAGTCCGTCGGCTTATAGTTATGCCCTGCAGGTGGTCGGAAGATACCGTTGACTGAGGCCTCAACGCGATAGAAGTCGTCCGTAACGGTGCCCGTTGTACGGTAGCGAATGCCAGCAACAACCCGGGAGATATCGAGCTCGTCGTACCAGGTTGGAAAGCCGCTAAGACGCAGCTCCTCACTGCCTATACCAAGGGTCACAACAGCTCCTGCGCCGGAGTCGTCATCGTTGAATGCCGCCTCGGGGTTTGTGACTTTCGCGCCAGCGCGTGTTTCGTAACTCGTGGGAAGCAGGCGGCGGATCCGTCGCAAGTAACCGTGATGCGCCGTAAGTTGGCTTGTTGCGCCCGAGCCATCTCGCGAGCCGAGGTTCACGCCATCGATTGCTTCCCACAGCTTCTCGCGGATGATTTTGTAGCCGGAGCCTCGTGGGTGAATATCGTCGCCGAGCGTGTGGCAGATCTCGTGTTTGAAGCCCGTGCAGCCGCCGCTGAGATCTTCGTGGGCAAACTCGGCGAAAATCTCGGCATTGCTCACCCGGCGTGTCTGACCCCAGGCGAGCTCCCGCATAATGTGGTTCGCGATCGGAAGCCACTCGACATGGAAAGGCTCTGAGCTACAGTCATCCCCCAGGTTGTCGTAAAGCGTGTTGAGTTCGATCTCGGCCCTAGGAAGCTCGGAGACGAGCGAGGAGAGGATCTCCTGAAGATTCGAGCGCGAGTCAATCATTTCCTCGGCGACGATGTTGATCTTTTCTTGGGTCGGGTTCGAACCCGGCTCGTTGTTGAGCAGGTCGTTGCCTATGATCGATATCGAGACGAACTCTGGTCGGAGACCGATGGTATGGAAGACGTTGTTGGTTGTGTCTTCTTCAAGCAGATGGTCGGTGTGCTCACCTTTGACGGCCTCCTCATCGAGCGTCACATTCGCCGTGCCATTGACGCAACGTAGCCGGTCTCGAATCTGCTTGGAGTACCAAAAGGACGAGGTATCGAAGCAGGAGTTCCAGTTCCAGGCGATCGAGTCGCCCATAGCCGTGTAGCGCACAGCCCCGCTGGCGAGGTTTTCGAGCAGTTGTGGCGCTCCGCCGTAGCGACGCATACCGGTCGGGTGCGGATATTCCGGTGCACCCTGGCTGCGCTCATCGTAGCGGCCGAGCGTTCGCCGCCAGCCCGGGGGATCCTGGACCCGAAGTAAGTAGCAGCCGGCTCCGGGGCTGAAGGAGAAGCTCCCGTCGATTCCCGTCGTCACTGTCTGATCGAAGGTGCCTCCCGCATCGGGACTGCCGTACGCGCGCACAGCGATTCCCTTGAGTCCTGCCTCACCCGCGTCCTGCACACCATCACCGTCGAGATCTTCGAAGACGCGGCCCGCAATCTCTTGTGCAGGGGTGGTGAGGCCTGCGAGGATAACCGCGAGGCCCGTCAGGAGGGGGCTCCTCATGGCATCACCCGCACGAAGACACGGTTCCAGGTGAAGCCTCCCTTGATTTCGCCGTGGCGTTCGAAGCGCAGTTGCAGTTCGCAAAGAAGGCGGTCGGGCCCCTCGGTCCTCCATCGCTCCTCAACGATCAAGACGGTATCGTCACCGGGTGCGGGAAGCACCCGGTAGCCTACCGTCGCGGCGCTCAGATCAGGAGCATGCGTCATTTCGACTTGCTCTATGGTGACCGGACCATCCGGACCTGGATAGGCTGGCCAGGGAACACTGTGACCATTCCAGGCGAGCATACCGGCGAAGGTGCCCGCCTCGACGCGAAAGCTCACGACAAGCTCATCCTCGGGGCCGTGGAAGTTGTGTTGCCCGTCCTCGTAGTACTGCTCGCTCAGCCTCCAAGAGCCCAGGAGTGATGTTGGAGCTGCTGCGAATGTGAGGGTGAAAGTCAGGGCAATGGCGGCGGTTGCGGTTGCGCGTATCGTGCGCATGGGCCCTCCCTTCTCTGCGGACCCGTACGCGGCGGCTGCTCGCGAAGGTCCCCGCTATCTATTTACGTCGAGACGCCGAGCCCCGCCGAGGCGATCCGCGATAAAATCACCTGGCCCAGGTCTGGAAGATCCCTGTGGGCCCCAGGAACTCAGCGGGTCTTTCGTGTTGCAAGAGAATAAGGAGCCTATGCCATGTCCAAGAAGATCGCAGTCGTCCTCTCGGGCTGCGGCGTGTACGACGGCGCCGAGATCCATGAGTCCGTGCTCACCCTATTGGCCCTCGATCGCCGCGGAGTCGATACCCTGATTTGCGCTCCCGACATCGACCAGATGCATGTGATCAATCATCTCAGTGGTGAGGTTGCCGAAGGAGAACGGCGCAACGTGCTCGTCGAGTCGGCCCGCATCGCGCGGGGCGACATCACTGACATCGCCAATCTGCGGGCGGAGGCGGTCGACGGTGTCATTCTTCCTGGCGGCTTTGGCGCTGCGAAAAACCTCTGTGACTTTGCCATCAAGGGGGCGCAGTGCGAGGTACATCCGGAGGTGGCACGTCTGCTTAGAGAGGTTCACGATGCCGGCAAGCCGGTCGCGGCTGTCTGCATCGCACCCGCGCTCCTCGCCAAGGTCTTCGGCGATCAGGCTCCGGAGCTGACCATCGGCAACGACGCCCAGACTGCCAGCGCTTTAGAGACTCTCGGTGCCAAGCACGTCGAGTGTCCCGCGCGGGAGTTCGTCGTGGATCGTGAGCGCAAGCTCATCTCTTCGCCCGCCTACATGACGGCGGGAGGTATCGCCGAACTCGCCGAGGGCATCGATCACACAGTGGAAGCTTTGATCGATATGACCTGAACTCGCCCGGCGGAAGAGGCGCGATCGAGCAGACCGGTATCCCAGCCGCTCTGCCGCTGTGGCTGCGCTACTGCAGCGCCCCCTCCTCCGCGCAGGCGTTGAGTGCAGAGACGCGGTAGCTCGTCAGCTTGGTGCCCTCTGCGCCGTCGATGTGCCGGTAGCTCTTGGCGCTCGGACTGGCGAGCAGTGTGCTTTTCGCGAAGGTGGCTCCAGTGAGGGTGTAAACCTTGTAGCGTCCTGCGGTGATCGGGTCGGCGGTCCAGTCCAGCAGTAGGTCCTTCCCTTCCCTTGATATGAGAACCGTACCGACCCGTCCCGGCGCGTTGCAACCGTCGCATCCGCCGACGAGATCGACAGTTTGGAAGTCGTCGACTTCTGCTTCGACAAGGGAGCCGCTTGCGAGATCCGAGGCGATGAAGCGCACGCGCATCTGCGCTGTTGGTGTCATCGTGTTCGGCAGGGCAAATTCCACCTGTCGGAAGACAAAGTTAACGTCCGACTCCTTGGTCTGTTCGACCGTGCTCCAGTTCGCGCCGTCGTCATTTGAGATGTCGACGGTCCAGGTGTCCGTGCCCGGCGTGGCTCCCGTGTTGTTCGAGTAATAGCGCTTATAGCGGATGGCTGGTTTCGCCATGCCCGTCAGGCTAAAGGGTGCAGAGAGTAGTGTTGTCGTGCCGTCGTCCACGTCGTTGTCGCCCAAACCCGGTCCCGAAAGCCCCGTTGCCCAACAGCTCGTCCCCGAGGGACAGTCACCCGGTTGCGCGTCAGTCTTGACTGGATCACCGAGCTCCCACAATCCACTGCTCGCGTCGTTGGTACCATGGCGTGCCCAACCAGCGGCTCCCGTCTCGAAGTCCTCGGAACTCATCGTCTCAGGCAGTACCGTGGCTTTCGCTGTTTTCTCGAGGAGATTGCCATCGCTGAGGGTCGCCTGGTCGACGGCCTGGACGATATAGTGATAGTCGACGTTGGGATCGAGGCCAGCGTCGGTCAGGCTGACGGCAGTTGTTTCGGCGATGAGGTTGCCCGGTTCCGGGTTGAAGCCAGGGCTTGTGGAGCGATAGACGTGGTAGATGACGGGCGTCGAGCAGCTCTCTCGGGCCGCCTTCCATGCGAGCTTGGCCTCGCCGCATCCGGTTCCGGGGGTTGCCGAACTCAGCCCATCGAAGAGGGGGGCCTTGCTGTCCGGAGAACTTGGTGCGAGCACGCTCAGGCGATGGAGATTCGAGTCCTCTCCGGAGCGCGAGTCGAAAGCGCGCACGACGTAGTAGTAGCTCTGCCCGGGATCGAGCAAGGCGTCGAGGTAGGTGAGGCCTGTGACTCCTTCCGCAATCTTTGTCTCCGGCGACGGTTCGAAGAGCTCGCTCGTCGAGCGGTAGACCGTGTAGCTGATTTCGGCGTTTAGACAATTACTGCTGGCTGCGGACCAGCTCAGGCTTGCCTCGGCACAATCTGGGCCGGGATTTGCCGCGTCGAGGCCCGAGAAGCTCGGCTCGACGAAGCACGGCGGGGTATCGTCGCAGAAGAGCTCTCGGATACGGAAGTCATCGAAACCACCTTCGATGGTCGTAGCATGGCTCGCGCCATCGGAAACGCGCACTCTGAAACGCACTTGGTTGGTGAGAGTAATTAACGGAGTGAGGTCGAAGGAGACATCGGTCCAAACTGCTGCGTTGTCGTTGGTACCGAGCTTTTCGACGGTCACCCAGTTCGCGCCGTTGTCACTCGAGACCTCAACCCAGTAGTAGTCGTCCGTGTCCTGTCCTGGGTCCTTATTGGCGTACCAACGCTGGTAGTTGACGGTCGGCTTATAAACAGAGGTCAGATCGAAGACCGGCGAGAGCAACACGACCTCACCGCCGTCAACATCGTCGCCGCTTTCGCCGTTTGGATTGGCCGCGGTGAACCAACAGAAAGTCCCCGCATCGTTCGCATCGGATCCGGGCTGATAGGCCGTCGCATCCGGCACGCCTCGTGTCCAGTCTCCGCTCGTCGCCGTCGAGCTCGCGCTGTCGTGGCTCCAACCCAGGTCGGTATCGAAGTTGTCAGATAGGGCGACACGGTCTTCGCCGACCTTCACGTGGAAATACTGGGTGTCAACGGCACAGCCGCTGTCGTCGCTTACCGTGAAGGTGAAGTTGATGACGCTACCGCAGTCGACCGTTTCGTCCAAGGAGAAACGAAACCCCGTCGGGTTGACAGTCGTCGTGTGGTCCGCGGCGTCGGGGAAGCTCTGGGAGGCGACGTCAATGCTGACTCCGGGAGTCGAACTTGCGATCGTTCCCGTTAGGCCGCTTCCCGTGACGGTTGAGAGATTCTCGAGAGTGAGGAAGACGTCGATCGCCTCACCCGGATCGATGGTTCCCGAGCGGTTTCCCGCAGGGGTGTCGTCCGTGACGACATCGACAATGCCGAGCCGGGGCTTATCGGGGCCTGTGACGGTGAGCACTTTCTCAATTGTCGAACGGCATCCGCTCGCATCGATCGCTTCGACGAGATAGTAGTAGGTCGCTCCCGGAGCGACCTCCGTATCCGTGAAGCTCGTTCCTGTGACCGTCGCGCGGGGCAGGAAGGCTTTGGTCTTCGAGAGAGGTTGGCGCAGGATGTGATACTCGGTGGCGCCCGTCACGGCTCCCCAGCTTAGCTCGATCGCGCTGCAGGTGTCTGAGACGGTGACAACCGGCTCTGCGGGCCGGCTGCAATACGGTGAGGAGCTTGCTGGGCCGCTGGCGATCTCGTGAAGATTGAACGCGTCGTAGATCTCCTGGCCGTTGGGTGTGCCGTTGGCGAGGTTGCCATCATCGTCGTCTGCAGCGAGGTAGGCGTCGTAGATGCTATTGGCCAGGTTCGGCTGGTAGGTTCCGGCCTGGGGCATCGAGGTGAAGAAGATGCGTTCGAACTCCTGCCACCCCGTATGGTAGCCGTGCTTGGCGACGAGGGCTTGGGCGAGGTCCCATCCTGTTTGCCCGTAGATCTCACCTTCGCAATGGCATTCGCGTCCTCGCGGACCCGAACACCGACCGGTGTCACATTTGTTGAGCACATTGCTCCATGTCAGCAAGCCGCGCGAGTTGTTGTCTTTGTCGAGGTCACGTACACCCGCTCCGCTAGTGCGGAAGTAGGGGCCGATGACGGGGTGATGCTGAAGAATGAAAGCGACGTGATCGGCGGTGCCCTCACCGGTTGCAGAATCGCCCCCTTGGGTGTGGCTATCGAGCCCATGACCCCACTCGTGCTGCATTACGTCAGCGATCTCGCCGGTGTTGTTGCAACTGCCGCCCGAGCGGAAAAAGTTGACAGTCCCATTGTAAAAGGCGTTGCAGGTGTCGTCGATATTGACATTGGTCCTGATGTTTGAGTTCAGCCAGCCGATCGAGAGCCACTTCGTTGTGAGCAAGCGGATCATCGTCAGATGATAGAAAGCGTTGCGTTCCGCTTTGGTCGAACGGCCGTTGCCGACTTCGTCGACGCCCCCCAGACCGAAGCGCAGCCAGCCGAGGCCGGTGTCTTGCTCGACGGAGGCCGCGGAGGGATTCACGCAGTTCTCGCAGGTCGTATTGAAGTAAACGCCGCTCAAGCTCGAGGAAACACGACTGCCGCCAAAGGAGAAGTGGCCTGCGCGGTCTGTAACCGTACCGTTGGCGAGGCGTTGATCGAAAAAGGGGCGTTCGATCTCCGGGTCGACGATCGTGCGTTCGTAAGTGCCCCCGGTGACCTCTCCATAGAGGTTCGCGTCGAAGAATTCGAGGACTTTACCCGTTGTTGCACTTACCCGACCGGTCCAGGTTGCCTGCTCTCCACCGCGGCGAAAGGCCAGCTCGTAGACCAGGCGATAGACGAGCGACGAGCCCTCGCGGACCGGTAGGTAGAAGAGCTGGACATCGCCGTAGGGGATGTCCCTTTCGCCTCTTCCGCCGAGGTAGGAGAAAAGGGCCGAGCTCGCCTGCTCTGGATCGAGCACGGGCGCCAGGGCATCGACCTCACCACCGGCGAGCTGCGTGCCGAGCTGAATAACACGGCCGTGGTTGATGCGCGCGAAGACCTGCGCGCCGCGTACCCGATGCCCGGCAATGCTCAGATCGAAATCGATGTAGGCCAGTTGGCCGTTGGCGAGCAGTGTGCTGCGTGAAGGAGAGAGAAGCAGCTCGCCGGCGGTCGGAGCCAGGAAGTCAGGGTAGCGTGTCACGAGATCTCGGACAGCCGCGGCGAAATCTGCTAGGTCGGGGTGAGCGTTCTCTCCGATTAAACGCAGCTCGATGCCACTGCCGGAGACGAGCGAGGCACGGCCGTTGTTCGCAACGACGCGGCCCCACCAATGGCCACCGATGGTAGATCGAAAGCCTTCGAAAGGAGCGGTTGGCGCGTCGGCCTCGTCGCTAACGACAACCCGGTCTTTCACGTCGGGAAGCACGATGCGCTTGGCGTCCAGGCTGCTCGCTGCGGAAGGTACGATGGCGAAGCACAATGGGAGCACGGCGATGGCAAGGCAGAACACAACAATCCCGCAGGCGAGCAGGCGACGACTCATGTGGGGGTTCTCCTCTCTACTACTCCCAAAACCGGACAGCAAGGCCCGGGGGTGTTGTCCCCAGATGCTCAGGTTATACGGTGATCTTGAGCCGCGTGCCACGGAGCACTCGGCTATCCTTGCGCCAGCTACACTGCGGAGGGTTTGTTCAGATGGAATTGATTCGTGTCACTCGCGACCTCACCGAGGAGGTTGGTGCCCTGGATTTTACGGAGCCCGTGACCCATGTTTACAATCCGCTCGACTACGCCGCGGCGCCCCACGAGCTCTACCTTGAACGTTTCGCGAAGGGCTCGCCGGACGCCGTGTTCATCGGCATGAATCCAGGTCCTTTCGGCATGGCACAAACAGGTGTGCCGTTTGGGGATGTTCACTTCGTTCGGGAGTGGATGGGCATCGAGGCGCCTGTCCGCCGGCCTGCTCGGGAGCACCCGAAACGGCCTGTGCAGGGATTCGCCTGCTCGCGGCGCGAAGTCAGCGGATCTCGCCTGTGGGGATGGGCCCAAGAGCGTTTTGATGTCCCCGAGCGCTTCTTCGAACGTTTCTTTGTTGTGAACTATTGCCCCCTGTGCTTCATGGAGAAGAGTGGTCGTAACCGCACGCCGGACAAGCTGCCGCTTGCCGAGAGGGACGCTCTCTATGCCGCCTGTGACACGGCGCTGCGGTTGGTGGTCGACCTTCTCGCGCCACGCTGGGTACTTGGCATTGGCAAGTTCGCGGAGCACCGTGCGCGCCGGGCGCTGGCAGGCCACGATGTTTCTTTCGGTAGTATTTTGAATCCGAGTCCGGCGAGCCCTCTGGCGAATCGAGGCTGGGCTGCGCAAGCCGAGGCCCAGCTTCGCGAGCTCAGCTTGCTCTAGCATTTCATGCTGGGAAGCCTCGGATCGGTCTGCGGGGCTTGCGGCGATCACTACCCTCGCGAGACGCGGTTTGATCAGATTAGCCGTCGCATGAGGTGTGGAGGGCTTGCACGGCCTCGGGGTTTGCAACGGAAGATAGATCGCCGGGATCTTCTCCGGAGAGGATGCGCAAGATGACTCCACGCACAATCTTGCCCGAGCGGGTCACGGGCAGGGCGCTGGCCCAGTGTAGTTCGGCGGGGCGCATCGCGGCGCCCATCTGCTCGGCGATGTGAGCTCGTACCTGCCGCGCCAGCTCGTCATCTGGGGTGAAGCTAGGAGTCGGGACAGCGACGAGCACGAGGCGCGTACCCTTGAGCTCGTCGGGCAGGCCTACAGCCGCCGCTTCGCGTACGGCGGCGTGCGAGACCGCCGCCGCTTCGACCTCGCCTGGTCCAATGCGCTTACCAGAAATCTTGAGCGTATCGTCCGCCCTTCCTGTCAGAAACCAATAACCGTCCTTGTCGACGATCGCCCAGTCCCCGTGGGCCCAGATCGATTCCCCGAACTGTTGGAAGTAAGAAGCAAGGTAGCGCTCGGGTTCACCCACGAAGCCACGGGTCATATTTGGGGCTGGCCGCTTGCAGACGAGATAGCCCACTTCGCCTCGTAGTGAACGCCCCTCCTCGTTGAAGACATCGATGTCCATCCCCAGGGCCGCACCTTGCAAGGTGCAGGGTTTGAGGGCTTCGGTGACAAGCGGAGCCAGCAGGCAGCCCATCAGCTCTGTGCCGCCTGAAATGTTGATGATCGGGCAGCGAGACGAGCCCGCGACCCGGAAGTACCACGCGTATGACGCCGCGTCCCATGGCTCGCCTGTTGAGGCGAGCACCCTCACGCTCGACAGGTCGTGTTTGGCAGGAATATTCTCGCCGTAGGTTGCGAGCAGGCGAAGTGCAGTTGGCGCCAGCGCAAGGTGTGTCACGCGGTGCTCTTCGACCATGCGCCAGATACGCTCCGGGCCCGG
>CAYSMT010000046.1:0-10760 GCA_964432135.1 uncultured Acidobacteriota bacterium | reverse complement strand
GTAGAGAGCAACACGAGCGGATCGGCCTCGAGAAAACGTGAAACCGGATAGCCGCCAAGACGTGTCGTCCAGCTCGCCCAACAAGCGAGCAAGAAGAGCGCAAAAAAGAAAAGCTGCGAGACGATACGCAAGTTGGTCAGGCGCAGCACACGCGCCAGCTTCGCCGACCTCACAGGGCGGGAGGCACTCATGTGATCTCCCGAACGCGACCACGATAATCCATGCGGCCCGAGCCCTTGGCCTCAGCCTTGGCAAGATAGGCCGGCAGCTCGTCGCTACGCTCGAGCAAGTGTTTGTAGCACCAGGTATCGAGTGCGACAGGATCGCTGCCGACTGTCACCACCTTGCCCAGTTTCACATCTGACGGATCGCCTCCCGTCGGACCGTTGCGCATCAGGACACGACCACCATCAACGATGGTCAAGGTCGGCCGGATCATGAGCGACAGGTCGGAAACGACCTCATGGATGTCTTGGTGGAGCTGGTTGCGACGCCCGCCGAGCAACCCGTACCAGTTCTTCATCCCGAGCGAAGCGCGGCAGAGGTTATGGTCCTTGACCGGCGCGATGCCGATGACCTTGTCCACGCCGCGCAGCGGTCTAAAGAACACGGGCCAGCTCTCGATCAATCGGGCACCAGAAGTTTTGATCCAGCGAAAGGCGTTCGCGTCGGGCAGCATGAGCCGCGCTCCTGCTCGATCTACGGCGGCGGTCATGCCACTCTTCGCGAAGCAGTCGGCGGGGGACTCGATCGGGTTATCGGCAACCCGTACCTCGGCAACCCGATGATCGACGAGCAACATGCGAATCAGCTCCTCGAGGATCGCAGGATTCGTCGTCGCCCCGAGATGCGGCGAGCGATCGAAGGCAGCATTGGGTTTGACGAGCACGATCTCGCCGGACTTGACATAGCGTCCAAGACCGCCGACGGCATCGAGCGCCTTGCGCAGGCGCGTCGCTTCGTTGGTGTCACGGCCCACGCCGAGCGCCGCCGCCCCGGCCGGAGGCGTGACGCGATAATCCCGCAGGCTCGACAAACGCGGTCGGGGCTGACGGCGTCGCCCCGTAGGATCAGCGCGAGAGAAAGGCCACTCTTCGGGAGCCAGCGCAAGATAGCTTGCCGTCGCTCCGATGCCGAGCACACCCGCCAGCCACCTCGTGAAGGCGCGACGCGTCAAAGGCTCCTTGAGCCCACCATGACCCGGCTCGCGACGTCGTTCACTCACCGAGGGCCTCCTTCAGGCGCCGGCTGAGACGTTGCGCTCGACCCGGCGTACTCAGACAGCAAGTCCAAAAACTGAGCCGCCTTGGCATCGATGCCCGGCGCCACTTCGCTGCCACTCGCCTTGAGATAATGGCGGCCCTGCAAGGCAACAAAACCGACGCTCGTCTCGCAGAAAAACAGGCCGCCACGCCGTGCAACCTCGCAACCGGGCGGCTGCTGTGCGGCGAAAACCCCCTGCGCATCTCTAAAGTCACCCTGGTCGTAATCCTCCAAGCTGAGATAGAGGCCATCACGCACGAGCGTCAGAACCTCAAGCCTCACGAAACCGAAGCGTAGAAAGAGCTCGGCGGCGCCATCGATCTTCTGGTAGAGATCTTCGGGATCGTAACGCTCGACCGGTCCATCGAGTGCCCAGCCGCCGTCAAGTAGCGCAGCCGGGAATCCACCGATGTCCAACGGGGCCGGGCCGCGACCCTCTCCCAGCCGCCGCAGCGGCGTATGATAAAGCGGCTGTTGGCCATCGCCTTGGCACAGGGCCTTGACGGAGATGTCCCGATCAGCGGGATCGAAGTGCGTCTTCTGCGAGCAAAGCCAGGTCGCGATGACAACCAGCAGCGGCAGAAACAGACATGCAAAGACCAGCTCAGAGCGAGGAATGCGCCGGCGGAGCACGCGGCGGCGCATTGTGTTGAAAAGGGGCTGATCATAGGATTTTCTGATCAAGGCATCTCCCGGCCCATTCTAGCGTGGAGATGCCGCGGTGAACCCCGGACGGCATATTATCGATGCAGCCTAGCTCGTCTCATCGGTTCCGCGTCGCCCGTACCGGGGCTCTCCGATCGGTTACCCTAGTTCAAGCATGAAGCCCGCGGAGGAAGATCATGGCGCAGGAGACGGTAGCTCAGCGGCTCGCGAAAATTGCGCTCTTTCGCGAGCTCGACCCAAAGGAGCTCGCCGAGCTGGCTGCGATGACGGCACGTCGGACTTATGCCCGCGGGCAGACAATCTTCTCGGCTGGCGAGCCAGGTGATCTCTTCCATGCCATTGACCGAGGAAGGATCAAGATTTGCAAGAACTCTCCCGAAGGCAAGGAGCAGATCCTCCACGTCTTCGGCCCCGGAGACATGTTCGGTGAAGCCGCCGTCTTTACCGGAGGCCATTACCCCGCTTCAGCCATCGCACTTGAGAAGAGCGAGATCCTTCAGCTCCCCCGCGCACGTCTCGTTGAGGCCATCCAACGTTCGCCAGGGCTCGCCTTCAAGCTCTTGGCGACCCTCTCGCGGCGTCTCAGTCGTTTCGTTGCGCTGATCGAGGACCTCTCCCTCAAGGAAGTTCCGGCCCGGCTGGCAGCCTACCTGCTTCAGCTCCACCCCATCGAACGCGGGACAAAGCCATTGGTCGAGCTGGAGATCTCTAAAGGGCAGCTCGCAAGCGTCCTGGGAACGATCCCTGAGACACTCTCACGTATTCTCTCTCGCTTGACGAAAGAGGGCCTCGTCAAAACCGTACGCAGCCGCCAGCTACGCCTGCTCGATCTTGACGGCCTCGAGGAGCTTGCGGCCGGGCGACGCCGGCTGCGCTGATCCGCGCGGAGCGGCCCGCGTGCGCGTCATGCTCTCCACGATGATTAGGAGACGGCAGGCTCTCCTTGCGCGGAATTCGGAGGGGGTGGATCAAGCAGAACGCGGGCCCGGCCCGCGCTCGCCTCGATGAGGGCCTCGGCGAGGGCCTCGACGCGAGAACGACGCACGCTGACAAGGATCTTGGGCTCCGGATCAAACAGCCGCTCGCTGCCGTGGATCGCCTCCACCGCACGGGCCAGGACGGCCTCGATGGCACCAAGATCCGGATAGTCGAAGCGCACGCATAGCCATCGATCAAGCCACACGCGATGTTTCGGCGCGGCTTCGATCGCCTCCCGTGCCGCCGCGCCGTAAGCTCGCATGAGCCCTCCTGTGCCGAGCTTCGTACCGCCGAAGTAGCGGGTCACGACGACGAGCAAGCCGTAAAGCTCAGCGCGGCGAATGGCCCCTAGGATCGGTGGGCCAGCGCTGGAGGAGGGCTCTCCATCGTCGTCGAAGCGTTCGCGCGAAACACCCGGAGGCGCGAGCCGAAAAGCCCAACAGTGGTGCGTCGCGCTATGGTGACGACGCCGGATCAGCCCGAGGCTTTGGGCCGCCTGTTCCTCGCTGGAAACCCGCAAGACTTGACCCAGGAAACGCGAGCCCTTGACCCGAAGCTCAATTTCGGGCCCGTCCACCACGCTGGCGTAGTCATCAGGGACACACGAGCCTCGACTATGTGGCGTGCTCACGACGCTCCTCCCGAGGCGACGACTTCTCGCCGCTGCCGAGATCATTGTAGCTGGGGATGGATCAAAGCCGCGCCGCGCGCTCGCGCGGCCAGCACGGGCGAAGCACTCGAGCGGTTGCAGGGACTCTCCCGGCGGTTGAGTGCCCACGAGCTACTTGTGAAGGGAAGACGCTAGAATCGCGCACCATGTTGGCCCGCATACTCAGAAGCTATTGCGATGCGTTCAGCGGCTTGCCCCGAACCGTGTGGACCCTGGCGGGTCTGGCCCTGGTCAACCGCGCAGGGACGATGGTCTTCCCCTTCCTCAGCCTCTATCTTACGCGTCAACTCGGCTTCTCCAGCGAAAGCGCGGCCCTGGTGATGCTCGCCTTCGGCGCCGGTTCGATCGTCGGCTCCTACGGCGGCGGATGGTTCGCCACACGCATCGGCAGCATCCGCGTTCAACAACTCAGCCTGCTTAGCAGCGGCCTCGCCTTCCTCGCCCTGCCCTGGCTCGACAGTGTGACTTCGTTGAGCGCGGGCACCTTCATCGTCTCAACCCTCGGCGACTCCTTCCGGCCCGCCGTCATGAGCGCCGTGAGCGAGCTCTCGCCCCGGGGCCTTGCACCTCGGGGATTCGCGTTGATGCGTCTTGCTGTAAACCTCGGCATGGCCATCGGCCCGGCGGCGGGCGGATGGCTCGCGCTGTACAACTATGATTATCTTTTTTTCGTCGATGGGGGCAGCTGCATTGCCGCAGGTGCGCTGACCTGGCTGGCTCTCGGCAAGCATGAGGCATCGCGCGCACCGATCGTCTCGCGCAAAGTCTCGCGCGCGGCCTGGCGTGACTTACCCTTCCTCGCATTCATCGGCCTGATATTTCTCTTCGCGATCGCCTTCTTCCAGATCTTCTGCACGCTGCCGCTGTATTTCCACGACCGCTACGGCTTCGACGAAAGCGCCATCGGAGGTCTTCTGGCCTTCAACGCTACCATCATCGTTGTCTTCGAGATGCTGCTGGTGAAGACCTTCGAAAAGCGCAACCCACTGCACTTGTTCGCTGGAGGGAGCATCTTGGTCGGTCTCGGGTTGGCAATTCTCCCCTTCGGCAGCTCCGTCGGCTTCGCCGCGCTGAGCATCGTCGTCTGGAGCGTGGGCGAAATGCTGTCCCTCCCCTTCGCCAACGCGATCGTAGCGACCCGCGCAGGACACCACGGCAGCGGGGAGTACATGGGGCTCTACACGGTCGCTTTCTCTTGTGCCTTCATGGCGGCCCCTGCGATCGGCCTATCGGTCTATGGACACTTCGGCGGGCAACTGCTCTGCTTCGGCATCGGTGGCATCGGCTTGCTCGTCGCGGCGCTGCTCGCGCTGATGCCGCGGCACTTCCTGCGCGCTGCGGACGCGACAACGGCTCCGGATTCCGAGCACTAACTCAGTTCTTTCGCCGACGAGCCTTCCGTAAGACGGCGTCAGCGTCGAGATGGTCATCACCGCAAGCGGCGAGATACTCGTCGTAGCTACCCGGAAAGTCCTGCAGGCCTTCGGGGGTGATCTCAATCACGCGCGTCGCGAGACGAGAGACGAACCAGCGGTCGTGGGAGACGAAAATCACGGTTCCTTCATAGGCTGCGAGCCCCTCGGCCAGCGCCTCGATCCCCTCGAGATCGAGATGGTTCGTCGGCTCGTCGAGTACGAGCACGTTGGGCTTCTCGACCCCGAGCCTCGCGAGGACCAAGCGCGCACCCTCTCCGCCGCTGAGGGTCGCAATGCGCTTATCAACCTCCTCCTTGGAAAAGAGCACGCGCGCAAGGGCACCCCGAACATACCCGATGGGCTGCCCGGGACAATGGCGCCACAGCCAGCTCTCAATCGTCTCGTTCGCCGGGCCTCGCAGCTCGTGCTCCTGGGCAAAGTAGCCCGGATGGGTCTCATAGCCCCACTCGTAGCTCCCGGCATCGGCGGGCACCTCACCGATCATGATCTTGAGCAGGGTCGACTTGCCGATCCCGTTCGGCCCGATGATCGCGAGGCGATCGCCGCGCTGCACCTTCAACGAAAGGTCATCGAGCACAACTTTGTTCCCATATGCCTTCGAGATGGACACAAGCTCGAGCACCTGACGACCGCTCGGGCGACATGGGCTCAAGCTGAAGGTCGGATAGCGCCGCGAAGAGCGCGGCAAGCGATCGATGACCACCTTCTCGATCAACTTAGAGGCACTCTTCGCCTGACGGGCCTTCGTGGGTTTGGAGCGAAAGCGCTCGACGGTCGCCTTGTGATCGGCGATCTCCTTCTCTCGGATCTTGATCTCCGCCTCGCGGCGTTCGCGATCGGCGGTCTTCGCCTTGAGGAAGTCGTCATAGTTGCCCCGGTAGAGGGTGGCGCGTTCGTAATCCACATCAACGATGTGGGTGCAAACGTTGTTCAGAAAGCGATGATCGTGGGAGACGACGAGTGCGATCCCCTTGTACTCGAGGAGAAACTTCTCCAACCAACGAATCGAGAGGATATCGAGGTGATTCGTCGGTTCGTCGAGCAGCAGGATGTCCGGATCAGCAGCAAGGGTGCGAGCCATCAGTGCCCGCAGTTTGAAGCCGCCGGAAAGCGTGGATAACGGCTCGCGATGCGTGGCCGCGGGGATGTTCAATCCCTCGAGAATCTGCGCCGCGCGGGACTCCATGGTGTAGCCGTCGTGATGGAGAATCAGCTCCTCCAGCTCGCCGTAGCGTTCGACATCGAAGGCCTCCTCGCTGTGGGCGAGCAACGCTTCTTTGGCCTGCAGCGCCTCCCACAGCTCGTGATGGCCCATCATCACCACATCAAGAATCGGCAGCTCTTCGTAGCGAAAGTGGTCTTGGGTCAACACCCCGACTTTGGCCTTGCGCGGCATCGAAATCGTTCCCGCGCTCGGCTCCTCCTCGCCGGAAATCAGGCGCAGGATGGTCGACTTGCCGGAACCGTTGGCACCGACAAACCCATAGCGCCGTCCCTTGTTGAACTGCAGCGAGACTTCGCGGAATAGCTCCTGCGCGCCATAGCTCTTGGCGATATTGTTCAAGCTCAACATGTCGTTCTCTTCCGCGACGCGGCAGGCAGGCTATCTATCCTCGCGAGCCCGGCGCGCGAAGCCCACCATCGCAACGCATAACACCAACAGAGCACATATCCCAAGCCACTCCGCGAAAGCTCCGTGCTCCCAAGCCGCGTGCTTGAATAAGTGAACCACTTCCTTGGGCTCGAGCCCGCCCGCGCGGTACTTGATCGCCGCGTTGACCCCAGCATCGAGCACACCCAGAATGGCTCCTCCGGCCATCATCCCCGAAGCGATGAGCACGCCCCGATCGGTGCGGGCCTTGACTCGAGCATCACTCTCTCCTGCGGCACGATGGGCCACGATCCAGGAAAGCGCACCACCGAGCAACACGGGAACGTTGAGCTCCATCGGCAAGTACATCCCTAATGCAAAGGCCAGAGCGGGCACACCTGACATCCGCAAAATCAATGACAGCAGCACGCCGACGCCAAAGAGATACCATTGCAATGGCTGCTCGGTCGCCCCAAAGATGCCGATGAGGATTTCCTTCATTGCTGAGGCTTGAGGCGCTGGGATGGCGTCCGTTCCGAATCCCTGGCTCGGATCAGCCTGGGCCATCAGCCACATGGCGATCCCGCAGAAGACAGCCGCAACGAGGGTGCCGAGGAACTTCAGCGCGAGTTGCTTGCGCGGCGTCGCGCCGATCCAGTGACCGATTTTCAGGTCCGAAGAAAGCGCTCCTGAAGCCGCGAGCGCCGTGCAGACAACACCACCGACCATCATCGTTACGAACATGCCGTGACCACCCGTCAGTCCCATCTTGAGCAGGACGACACCGGTGATGATCAGCGTGAGCATGGTCATCCCCGAGACCGGATTCGTGCCGACGATCGCGATCGCTCGCGCGGCAACCGGCGCGAAGAGAAAGGCGATGACGGTAACAAGAACGGTGCTCACCAACGCATAAAGCAGCGCGTTAGGGATGCCCAGACCGAAAGAGAAGAAGGAGAGCGCGCAAAGAATGAAGATCGCAATACCGACGATGGTCGTACGACCGGAGAGCGACTGATCCACGCGTGGAATCGTCGCAGCCTCGCGCTTGTCCTGGCTTTTCATCCCGACCAGATTCGCGCCGATCGAGCGGATCATCGAGGGCAGCGAAGAGAGAATCCCGAGAATCCCGGCCCCGGCAATACCGCCAACACCGATGATACGAACGTAGGCTTTGAAGACCTCTCCCGGGGTCATCTCAGCAATCAGCTTGGCTCCGGGCAGCAGGACCACCGGCACATGAACGCCGATCGCATGAACCATGGGCACCAACACGAAGTAGGACAGGAAGGAGCCAGCACAAATGATCGCCGCATAACGCAAGCCAACGATATAGCCGATCGCCACGACCGCGGCGTTGTTAAGCAAGTGGAGTTGCATGAACTGCTTCGAGAGCGCGCCTCCAAGCCAAGCGTGAGCAAAAGTGATCTTCTCGGTCATCGCATGGAAGGTCGTCACGAGGCCGTCATAGAACGCGCCCGCAACGGCGGCCAGGGCCAGCACGGCAGCCTGCCCACCAACCCTTTCCCCAGAAAGCAGGATCTCGGTCGTCGCCGTGCCCTCGGGCCATGGGAAGCGACCGTGCATCTCGACCATGAAGTGATAGCGCAGCGGGATGAGAAAGAGAATGCCGAGACAACCACCGAGAAAGGAGACCGTGATGACCTGAAATACACTCGGCTGCTGCGCAATGACGCCGTCCGCCGCGAGCATGTAGAGCGCGGGAATCGTGAACACCGCGCCGGAAACAACGTGCGAGGAGTTCGCGCCGATCGACTGCACGATGACGTTCTCGAGCAGCGTGCTCTTGCGCGCAAACAGCGGCGAGATGCCGATGGCGAGAATCGAGATCGGGATCGCCGCCTCGATGCCCTGGCCAACCTTCAACGCGAGATAGGCGGCCGCCATGGAGAAGATCGCGCAGAAGACAAGTCCGAGCACGACAGAACGCGCCGTAACCTCTACAACGCTCTCCGAAGGAACAACAGGCCGGTAGCCCTCGCCGGGCTCGAGGGGGCGCCGTGCATTGTCGGGCAGACCTTGGATGGTTTCCTTTTCTTCGTGGGACACGCCGTTCTCCTCCAGCGCCCGGGGCTTCCCGGAAAGCGCGCGAAGCCTCGATCCTACGCCATATCCGCGCCTGAGGAAAAGCTGGCACCTGCGCGGACATTTAACGTCACGCGGCTGCGGTAGACCCACCGCCTCCTTCGCGGTACTTATGAAGCGGGTAGGACCGGAGGCTCCTCGGTGGACGAGCAGCAGGACAGGGCCCGGCAACGATTGCTCGATGCACTCGAGCAGGCTGCGGGCAACCGCCGCCTGGCCGGTGAGATTCTCGGTGTTGGCCGCGCGACGGTCTACCGCTGGATGGAGCGCTACGGTCTCGACGGGGAGATCCTCCGGCGCATCGGTGACCGCTACGACGTCATACGGCTGCTCGGCCGCGGCGGGCAGGCGACGGTGTATCTCGTACGAGACCGCGCCGGCAAGCTCGGGGAGAAGGCGCTCAAGCTCCTACGCGCACCTGCCGAAGATGCCGACGCCCGTACTTTGCTGGAGCGCGAGTTTCGCACGCTGTCTTTACTGCGCCACGAAGCCCTCGTCCGCGTCTGGGACTTTGGGCGCGACGAAGCGACGGGGCGCGACTATCTCGTAATGGATCATGTCCGCGGGGAGCCTTTCGCGGCAGCATGCGAGGGGCGCTCCACCTCCTGGATCGCCCGCGCCTTCCGCAGGGCGCTCGAGGGCGTGCAACATCTGCATCGCCACTCCTTGGTCCACCGCGACTTGAAAAGCGCGAACATCCTCGTCGTCGGGGGCCAGCGCAGCGACGGTCCCGCGCAGGTCATCGTCATGGATCTCGGCCTGAGTGAAGACCAAGCCGAGCCCGCGAGAGCAACAGCCGGCACGCTCTCCCACATGGCCCCCGAGCTACTGCGGGGCGAGCAGGCCACGGCGCGCAGCGATATCTTTGCTCTGGGAGTCGTGTTCTACCTCGCCCTGACGGGACGCGCCCCTTATTCCTCCCCCTCCCTGGGCGTGTCACACCCACCCGACCCGCCTTCGCGGCGGCGCGCCGGCGTGCCGCCTGCACTCGATCGCCTCGTGCTGCGCATGCTCGCGTCAGACCCAGCTCAGCGCCACGCGGATGCTGCCGAGCTACTGGAAGAGCTCGCGGAATGGCTGCGACCGGAGGTCTCCGCTGCCGCCCAGGACAGCGACTTCGTCGGCCGCGAACGCGAGCTGCAAGAAGTGCTGGCATGGCTGGCCCCTTCCGGAGGCACAGATGCCGAGCCGCAGGCGCCCGGCCTCGTCCTGGTCGCCGAGGGAGGCGTCGGGAAAACGCGCTTTCTCGAAGCGTGTACCGTGGAGGCCCGCGTCGCCGGCATCGAGCTCTATTCCGGAACCTGTCGCGCAGGCGGCAGCTACGATCTGGCACCGATCACTGACGCCTTATCGGCACTGCTTGTGAGCCGGCGCCCACGCGACCCACGGCTGTGCGAGCTTGTCAGCCACTATCGCCGCGTTCTGCGCGAACTCGTGCCCGGCCTCGACATCGAAGGAGACGACGAAACAACAAGGGAGCCGTCCGCGAGCGCGCCCTTGAGTCGCTACCACCTGCTCGACTCGCTCGCCTCGCTCTTCGTCGAACTCGCCGAGTTGCGCCCCATTGTCCTCGCCCTGGACGACCTTCACCTCGCTGGCGACATGCTCGTCGACCTGCTTTGGCACCTCTCTCGACGCGGACGTCATGTGCCGCTACGCCTCTTCGGTGCCACGCGACCGAGCACCCCCGATGCCCCGATCACCGCTTGGCTTCAGGGGGCGAGTGCTGAGGGCCTTCTCGCGCTCATGCCCCTCGGCCACCTCGAAAGCGATGCGGTGCGGGACCTGTCCTCGATGACTCTCGGCGCCGCGCGCGCGGCCGTTCTTGCCGATGAGATTTTCCGTGTGACCTCGGGTCACCCGCTCTTTGTCCAGCAGCTCCTCGGCGAGATCGCCGACAACCCCGGCGCGCCGCTCGACCCCTCTCGCGTCGAGCTTCCCGCCACCCTCGGCGACGCGGTCAGAGCGCGGCTGCAACGTCTGCCCGCCGAAGCGGAGTCAACCCTGCGCTCCATTGCCACAGCGTCTGCTCCCGTGGTGCCGGAAGAGA
>CAYSMT010000045.1:0-10790 GCA_964432135.1 uncultured Acidobacteriota bacterium | reverse complement strand
CGCGGCATGGACGGCCTGGCGCTCAGCCGCGATCTGCGCCGCAAGCTCATCACCAAGGCGAAGCTGCGACGGCGACGCGGTGACGCACTGCTGTTGGCTGATTATGGCTACGGCAGCGTCGAAGCCGCCTTTGTTGGCACGTTGGCTGCTGGAAAGGGTCCTGTCACTCTCGACTCGCGCTTCGAGCTCTCGCGTTTCCAAGGCATCGACGCCGCTACGCCCAACCTCGAAGAGCTCGAACGCACAGCGGGACAACGCTTGCACGATGGTGATGAGCAGGGCATCGACACGGCGGGCCGCGCGTTGCGCAGGCGCCTCGGCGCGAGTGCGCTCCTCGTGACCAGGGGAAGCCGTGGCATGACCCTCATCGAAGCACGCCGACGCGCCACACACATTCCGGTCTTCGGCAGCGACGAAATCGCCGATGTCACGGGCGCTGGGGACACCGTGATCGCGGTCTTCACCGCCGCCCGCGCGGCGGGCGCGAGCTGGCGGGAGGCCGCCGAGCTGGCCAACGTCGCCGGTGGCCTGGTCGTGATGAAAAGGGGCACGGCAACCCTCACCCGCGAGGAGCTATGCGATGCTCTCGCGGAGAACTGGTGAGGCGTGAACCATGGGCAGATTGCTGCGCGCACCATGTGAAAAAATTCGTTCACGAGAGGAACTCGCCGCGCTTTGGCGACAGGCGCCTCCCGCGCGCCTCGTTCTGGCCAACGGCTTGTTCGACTTGATCCACGTCGGCCACGCGCGTTATCTCGAGGACGCGCGCCGCGCCGGTAGCACCCTCGTCGTCGCACTCAACGACGACGCCTCCGCCGCGATTCACAAGGGTCCGACCCGGCCCATCGTTCCCCTGCACGAACGTCAGGAACTCGTCGCAGCCTTTCGCTGCGTAGACTTTGTGACGGCTTTCTCGGAAACCACCGTCGCGCAAACCCTACGAGAGCTCCGTCCCCGCTTTCATGCCAAGGGGACGGACTACCGCCCCGAAAGCCTTCCTGCGGATGAACGCGCACTCCACGCAAAACTTGGCATTGAGGTCGTCATCGTCGGTGATCCCAAAGAGCACGCGACGACGGACATCATCCGCCGGCTGTTGCGTGAAGAACCCGGGCGTTAGCGAGCGACGCTTTGCTCTCCCGGAACGACGACGATGCTCTCACGCACCCGGCCATCAACGAAAGCGGTGTACACACCGTAGGGCAGATCAGGAAAGACCCAAGCGAGACCCAGCTCGGGAAGGTCGCTTAGCGCCGGCTGATACTCTCCCGGCGGATCAATCTGACGCAGCACGTCGCTCCACTCGACGCCGTTCTCATCGATGACCTGTGGGCGCGGCGTTAGCTCGTCGGCGACGGGAATGACCAGCACGCCCCCACGTAGCACGCGCAACTTCGCTTCGACCTCACCCTGCTCTGGAAGCTTGACGACAACGCGCGCCGTGCCGTAGTCGATGACCCGGAAGAAGACCTCGATCGGACCGGGTGGCAGGCCCTCGCAACGACCCTCGACGGCCACGTAAGACCAGGCGAGCGGGTGGCCCGCCGAGCGACATAGGAGCTCGCCCGCCAGACCGGGGGGATCTGTCTCGAGCAGCGCACGCACGGTGCGAGCCGGACGTCGCTCTAGCGAGAGCTCAACATGGGCGCATCCGGCACTCACATCGACCTTCGTTTCGAGCTCGTGAAAACCTTCCAGAACCACCTTCAACAGATGGCGGCCCGGAGCAGGGAGGAGCAGGCGCGCGTATCCCTTCCCGTCCGTCGTCTCGACATCGCAAGCGCTGTCGCTGACGCTCAGCTCGAGACCCGCGTCCCAGGGAGACGACGCAAAATAGGTGTAACCCCTAATCCGTGGCTGCCGGTCCGCAAAGGCCTCCGGCCGTGCGATAACCTGAGCGCCGGGCAGATCGTCTCCCGTTACGACATCGATTAAATGAACATCAATGCGGTACTCCTCAAGTGCAAGCTCGGTCTCAAGCCGGCCCTCGGTCGGCAGTACGAGCCGTCTTTCGAGCCGTCCTCGCGGGCTCTCTACGACAAGCAGGCGCTCTCCGGGCGGGAGACCCTCGAAGAAGAAGGCGCCCTCGGCGTCGCTGAGCGTCGTCGGACCCCACAGGGCGTCGGGACCCTCGAGCTTAGCCAGCGCTACGACGGCGCGAGGCACGCCTTTGCCCTTATGAAGCACCCGCCCCGCAAGGGTCGCTCCCACATCGAGGGCCAGCTCACTCTCCTCCCCAGCGTGCAGCCGCAACGAGCGCTCGGGCCCCGGCACCAACCTCGCTCGCGCCGGGCCCGGCGCCAAATCGCCAAAGACAAGCTCGTGCGCCTCCCCTACCCGGCGCCGCCAGCCGATTCCCGCGCCATCCTCGACGTAGACCACCGCATCAGGGGCGCAAGCGGCGGGTATGTGCGTACGCAGGCGCGCGGCGACAGGAAGCACGATATCGAGCCCGTGAGGTACCACCCCCACGAGGCGAGAGACGACTCGAGGACCGTAACCTTCAGCAGAGGCCACAAGAACCTGCCCGTCCTCGGCCGCCGGTAGCTCAAAAGCACCTTCGGCATCAGAGAGGGCCTCGGCGAAGACGCGCGCATCATAGAACGTGGCCACAGCCGTTCGCTCGATGAGGCGTACCCTACCACCGGCGATGGGACGACCTCTTCGCCCGATCAGATGTCCTTCAAGACGTGGCCGGGGGGCGAGGATCACGGTGAGCCCGGCTACGACTTCCTCGCTGCCGAGATCCGCAACGATTTCCTCGACAACCTGGTAGCCGGAAGCCAACGCGCTGACACGCACGGGCACAGGAGGAAGCGTCGTCACCTCAAAGCGCCCGTTCTCGTCCGCGTCGACTTCGGCCAGAAGAGATCCATCTCGCTTGCTCAAAATGCGCACCCTACTCGAGGGCATAGCCTCGCCACTCTCGCTGACGATCTCGCCCCGCACGCGGCGACCGGGAAGCAGGGTCACGATGAGCGGCTCTGGATCACCTCCGCGCAGCTCGGCTGAAGCGTCTTGGTAGCCCTCCGCTCGCAAGGCAACGATGACGCGGGCTCCTTCAGGGAGCCCGGTCAGCCGCACCGTCCCATCGGCGAGAGCGCGTGTCTCGCGCATGAGAACAATGCCGGCGAAGACACGCGCGACGACCTGCGCCCCCGCGATGGGCCGACCGCTTTGGTCAACGACGCGCAACGCGGCGCGTTCGCCCCGCTCGACGACGCGCACGCCCAGGTCGATGAGCTCCTCGTCCGGGTCCGGATGCAGAGGAAGGCGCAACGCCAGGCCGGTCTCCGGCGCGAGTTCAAGCGTGGCCTTTCCTCGCGGAAATGGGCCAAGCTCGAGAACACCTTCATCGTCGCACTCTCCCGTGAGAGCTAGCCCGCGCAGCGCAGCCGACCAGCGCGACTCTCGACCAAGCCCCGTGAGGCGAGCGCGACAGCGCTGCGGCTGACCCTCGCGATCAACGAGCTGGACACGCAGGAAGAGCGTTGGCCGCGCGACGAGATCGAGTGTGCCGCCCGGCCCCGCGGGAAGGATGCGGCGAGCAAGCCCGCTCCCCTCGGAACGCGCATCACCCAAAACGAGCAGGCTCTCCCTGCCGGGGTCGACATCGAGTGCGAAGCGCCCCTGGTCGTCGGTCGTCGCCATAGCCGAAGCGAGACGCGCGCAGCCCCAGCGACCGAGCGTGACAACACGTGTTTCGCCGAATTCCGGTGGGTCAACACTCAGCCGCAGGGGAGCCCCAGGAAGTGGATCTCCCGCCGCATTGCGAAACACACCTCGCCAGCGAGTCGGCGCGCGCCAATCCGCGATGACCCTGAGACGACCGGGCGCGGAGGGAGCGAGACGTGTCGTGCAGACCCAGCCCGCGTCGTCATCACAAAGCTCCAAGCGGTAGGCCCCCGGGGCAAGAGCCGGAAAGCGAAAAGCCTCGCGGCGCTCCGGGTGAACGGCAGCAACAGCGAGTGGGGCTCCGGCCCCCTCCCGGTAGATACGGGCCTCACAAGCCGCACAAGCCGGTGCAGAGGAGGGAAAGCTTCCCGAGATGCGCAGTCCCTGGCGCAGGCGACAAACGGGAACGAGGCGACTGAGATCGACCTCGGCGCCGAGGTAGCCGTCGGCATCGCAGCGCGCCCAACGGCACAGCTCGTCCAGCTTCGCCAAGCCTTGCTCATCAGCACGCGCCACGGCGCCGACGGGGTCGATGCACATCAGATGGGCACCGGAGACCGGTTGACCCTTCTCGTCGCTGACGACGACCTCGCGCGCCAGGCTCGACACCATGATGACCGTCAACGACAACAGAGCGAGCAGGCCCGAGCTAAGCAAACGTGGGGTTGACGTACCAGCCACGACGATTCTGCCTCCTCCATCGAAGCCTGTGCCGCAGCTCCGGCGCGGCCAACAAGCGTAGCTCGAGTTCACGTGACGCCGTAGGGGACGACCATCGAACCTGGCCCATCGACCGCTTCGCCTTCGACGACGACGTGCCCGTCTACGATCCGAGGCCGATCCTCAGCCGCCCACTTCACGGCCAGCGGGTAGATCCGATGCTCCTGCACCAGGATGCGCTCGCAGAGACTCTCCTCGTCGTCAGTTGCCAGCACGGGCACAGCGGCCTGCACGATCGTTGGACCATGGTCGACCTGCGCATCCACGAAATGCACCGTGCATCCCGCGATACGCGCGCCCTGCTCGAGTGCTTGGCGCTGCCCGTGCAGCCCGGGAAACGACGGCAACAGCGCGGGATGAATGTTCAGGATCCGACCCTGATAGTGCTCGATGAACCACGGGCTAAGGATGCGCATATAACCCGCCAAGCAAACCAGGTCGACACCAGCGGCATCGAGACGCGCGGCAACGAGACGATCGTGAGCCTCGCGACCCTGCCCCTGAACCGATCTGCGCGTGATGACCGCCGTGGGCACCGCGAAGCTCGCAGCCCGCGCAAGACCGGGCGCTTTCGACTTGTTGGAGATGACAACACCCACACGTGCCGGTATGTCGCCGGAGCGGATACCCTCGAGAATCGAAACCATGTTTGATCCACGACCCGAGATCAGAATGCCGAGAGTCTTCACGACACCCCTCCTTCGTACACGACCTGCCCCTTCCCGCGCACGATCCTGCCGATGAGATGACAGTGTTCGCCCGACCCTTCGAGCTGGTCGCGGAAGGCCTCCGCCGCACCTTCGGATACGATGGCAACCATACCAATGCCGTTGTTGAAGGTGCGCAGCATGTCGTCCCAGGGCACCTCGCCGGCACGCTGGAGCGCGCGGAACAACGGCGGAATCTCCCAGCTTCCTAGATCTATCTGCGCCGAGAGAGTTGCCGGCAGGACGCGCGGCAGATTGTCGGTCAGCCCCCCGCCGGTGATATGCGCAAGAGCGTGGACGCACCCCGCCTCAAGCGCCGGGCTCAAGGACCCAAGGTAGGAGCGATGCACAGCAAGCAACGCCTCGCCAACGGAACAACCGACACCCGGCATCTCATCCGTCGCGGAGAGCTGCATCAGCTCGAAGCAGATTTTCCGCGCCAGAGTGTAGCCGTTGGTGTGCAGGCCCGAGGAGGCGAGCCCAAAGATAAGGTCGCCCTCCGCCACTCGCGAGGCGCCGAGAATTTCTCGTCGGGAGACGAGTCCCACGATCGTTCCGGCGAGATCGTATTCGCCTTCGCGATACATGTCGGGCATCTCGGCCGTCTCGCCGCCCAGGAGCGCACAGCCATTCTCGCGACAACCCCGGGCGACCCCCGCAACGACCTGCTCCGCGACCTCTGGCTTGAGCTTGCCAACGGCAAAATAGTCAAGAAAGAAGAGGGGCCGCGCTCCCATCACGAGAATATCGTTCACGCAGTGGTTGACGAGATCCTCGCCGACGGTGTCATGCCGTCCTACGGCCCAGGCCACCATCAGCTTGGTCCCGACGCCGTCTGCACTCGCAACGAGCACGCCGTCGTCATCCTCCGGCAAGCGAAAAAGTCCACCAAAAGAACCGAGCTCCGAGAGCACGCCCGGCGTCTTCGTCGATGCGAGATGCTTTTTGATCCGCTCGAGAGAGCGGTCCTGCGCATCGATGTCAACACCGGCCTCGCGATAGCTCAGCCCTTTCTTGGCCTCGCGCTTTCCCTTCATCTATTGCGCTCCTCGCGGGAGAGACTCGCCCCGCCAATATCTTCGAGCGACTCATCGATCAGCCGCATGCGCTTCCTCAGCTCGGCTCCATCGGAGAGCGGCACGGGGTAGTTTCCGCTGTAGCAGGCAGCACAGAACTCCCCTTCCTGCGTGCCCACAGCCTTGTGTAATCCTTCGAGAGATAGGTACCCCAGAGAATCGGCGCCGATGAATGTCTTGATCTCGTCGACCGAGCTGTGCGAGGCCTTGAGCTCCTCGCGGCTCGGTGTGTCGACGCCGTAGTAACAGGGGGAGATCGTCGGTGGGCAGGAGATACGCACATGGACCTCCCGTGCCCCGGCGTGACGCACCATATTGACAATCTTGGCCATGGTCGTCCCCCGCACCAGGGAGTCATCGACGAGCACGACGCGCCGGCCGGCGATCAATGAGCGCACGGGGTTGAGCTTGATCTTCACACCGAAGTGGCGGATCGACTGGGCTGGCTCGATGAAGGTGCGACCAACATAGTGGTTACGCACCAGACCGAAGTCGAAAGACAGGCCCGTCGCATGAGCAAAGCCGATCGACGCAGGGACGCCGCTATCCGGTACAGGCACGACGAGGTCGGCCTCGACAGGATGCTCGCGCGCGAGTTCGACCCCCAAGGCTCGCCGCACCTCACCGACGGGCCGGCCGTAGACGATGCTGTCCGGCCTGGAGAAGTAGACATATTCGAAGATACAAGGCACGGGGTCCGCAGGCGCGAAAGGAAAAAAGGACTGCTCGTCTTCATCCGGACCGAGAACCAGCAGCTCTCCAGGAGCAATGTCTCGCTCGAAGCTGGCGCCGATGAGGTCGAAAGCACAGCTCTCCGAGGCGACGACCGGTTCGCCCCCCGACAATCGACCCAGAGAAAGCGGCCGGAACCCGTGGGGATCGCGCACGGCCAGGATGCGCGCCTCATCGGCCACAACCAGTGAGTAGGCGCCCTGAACCTTGCTCAAGGCCTCCGCGAGGGCGTCCTCGAGAGTGGACTGTCTCGAACGCGCAACGAGGTGCAGGATGACCTCCGTATCCGAACTCGTGCGGAAGATCGAACCCTCCTGCACGAGCCCTTCACGTAGGGTCAATGCGTTAACGAGATTGCCATTGTGCGCGAGAGCAACAGGACCACGACGATGGGTCATCCGCAGCGGTTGGGCGTTCTCCAGCGCGGAGCCTCCTGCGGTTCCATAGCGCACATGTCCAATAGCATGCGTACCGCTGAGTTCCTGGAGACGCTCGGGAGTAAACACATCGTTGACGTAGCCCATGCCGACCCGGCGACGAATGCGCGTGCCATCTCCCGTTGCGATACCCGCGGACTCCTGGCCCCGATGCTGCAAGGCATAGAGCGCAAGATAGACGAGATTGGAGGCTTCCGCGTGACGATGGACAGCGGCCACACCGCACTCCTCACGGAAGGACTTGCTCATGATGATGCCGGCAAAACGGCCCTTGGCGGAAGACGGGTGCATGGGGCACATTGTAGCCCCTTTCGCGAGCAGATCTCAGTGATCGAGGAGTTCGCGCAACGCAACAGCCAGCTGACGAGAGGAGAAAGGCTTCGAAAGAAAAGCGATGCCGTCACCTTCCAGCTCCTGGGAGGCGAGTGCCCCGTCCATGTAACCTGAGATGAAGAGCACGCGAATCCCCGGGCGCTCGTGGCGCACGATCGAGGCGAGTTCAGGGCCGCTCAGCCGCGACATGACGATGTCGCTGAGCAAGAGGTGGATCTTGCCCTCCCGTTCACGGCTCTCGTGCAAGGCCAGCTCGGGATCGTTCGCCGCGATAACCTCATAACCCAGACCTTCAAGAGTGCGACGCAAAAGCGTGCAAACCTCCACCTCGTCTTCAGCGATCAGGATCGTCTCGTGGCCCCGAAGACTTTCCGGTGCAGCAGGCCCTTCCTCGTAGGTCACCTGCTCAAAAGCGACCGGAAGGAAAACGCGAAAGCACGAGCCCTCGCCGAGCGCACTGACGACCTCGAGATAGCCGCCGCTCTGAGTCACGATGCCGTACACCATGGACAGTCCGAGCCCCGTGCCCTGCTCGCCCTTGGTTGTGAAGAAGGGCTCGAAAATATGCGAACGCACTTCCTCGTCCATACCCACACCTTGATCGACAACCTCCAGGAGAGCGTGAGGACCCGGAGCCAAACCCGGGCGAGATTCCGCGTAACGCGTGCTCACCTCTTCTCGCGTAACCCGCAACTCGATCCGCCCACCCCCAGGCATCGCATCGCAGGCGTTCAGAACCAGGTTGAGAAGAACCTGCCCCATCTGCCCTGGATCGACCTTGACCTGAAGTCCCTCGTCCTCGAGCGTCATGTCGAGCTCTGTCTCGTCGTCAATGACGCTCTCAAGCAGGCCGCGCACCCCCGAGATCAACTCTCCGAGGGAGACGACCCGTGGCTCGAGCACCTGCCGTCGAGCGAAGGCTAGAAGTTGGCCGGTGAGCTGCTTGGCACGTTCTCCCGCGCTGATGATGCCCTCGACGCTCTCCCGAGCAGACGCGCTCTCCAGCTCCGCCAATGCGAGCTCGCCATAACCGAGAATCGCTGTCAGCAAATTGCTGAAGTCGTGCGCGATGCCGCCCGCAAGCTTACCGATCGCCTCCATCTTACGCGCCTGGACGAGCTCACTCTCGAGGCGCTTGTGTTCGCTGACATCGGAGGCCACCATCATCAGACAGGAGCGGCCGTCGAGCTCGATCCTCCCGATGGCGCCGGACAGCGTCAGGATCGTTCCCGACTTGGTCCGCATCCGGCCCGAACGGCTGCGGACTTGTCCGCCACGCTCGAGCTGTTCGATGACGACCGAGCGCTCGCCTTCTTCCTCCCACAAACCCAAATCAACAACGCTCTGGCCGATGAGTTCCTCGCGACGATAGCCGGAAAGCCTCTCGAAGCTCTCGTTGACGTCGAGCAAGCGGCCTTCGGGATAGGTCGAGATCGCGATCATTTGGGGACTGAAGTGAAAGGCCTTCGAGAAGCGTTCCTCCGAGATGCGCAGCTCGCGCTCCACCTCGATGCGACGAGCAAGCTCCTCTGAAAACGACGCGGCCCGCCGCCGCAGGCACCACACACCCATCGCGACGACAATGAACAAACCACTCAGAGCAAGACCCCAGCACGACCAACTCCCAAAAACCATCCCAGGAGCCGCCGCAGGCTGCTCGAGGCCACTAAACCACTTGGCGTAGATGCGTGCATAGCGACCCTTGCGCTTGACCGCCGCAAGCGCTTGTTCGAGCTCGTGCAGCGTCGACAAGTCGTCGCGCCGCAACGCGAAGCCGTAACCCGACGAAGCGACGGGTTCACCTACTCGGACGATGCCTCTGATACCGAGCTCCTCGAGGACGTATAGCCCGCGGTACTCCAAGCCGATGAAAGCATCACCTCGCCCGTTGGCCAGCTCGCGCAAGCCCTGCGCCGCCGACTCGACGGTGATCATGCGCGCGCTGGGGACCTTCTCACGCAGCCAGCTCTGGATCGCACCAGCGCGCTGCACCAGGATCCGCGAGCCGGGAAGCTCCGCAACTCCTCTCGGCCCCCTCCCGCCCTCGGTGATGAAGATCGCCTGATGCAGCTCGAGGTAGGGCGCCGTGAAGGAGTAGAGCTCTTCGCGACTCGCCGAACGCGTCAGCCCAATCAGCACGTCGAGCGCGCGGCTTTCGAGCTGTCCGCGCATCCGCTCCCAGGGACCGAGGCGGATCACCGCCTTCCGGCCCGCGGCTTTCGCAACGGCCCGCGCGAGATCGACATCGAAACCACTCGGCCGGGCATGGTTGTCAAGGAAGTGGTATGGGGCGAAGCCGTCTCCTCCCCCAAAGATGAGCGGCGCCTTCTCAGAGGATTTCTCAGCGACAGCCACCGGGAAGGTACAAAGAACGGTACACAAAGCCCAAGCGAGCACAGAAGTGACACGGCGCGAAGCGTCGGCATAGACGGCATCGCGTGCCGAAGAAGTCATTCGAAGGGCACCGAGTCCATGACCTGGTCACAGTAATAGCAGCGCAAGAGCTGCGCTCCCGTCCGAACCATGACCGGCTCCACGGCCTCGAGGTGCTCGCGACGCGTGATGCAGCCATGGTTTGGGCAACGCATGCCCGGCAATCCCTCCACGCGCGACGGAAGGCTCAACTGAAGCTTCTTATGCACGCGCGCCTCGCGAATCGTGTTGACGCGACACCCCGGGCTAACCGCCGCAATCGCGCGCAGCTCTTCCCGAGTGAACTCGCGATCTTCCACCATCAACATGCCTTTGATGCTGTCGGGTCGGCGAACGCTGCGCACTGTCGCGGCACGGTAGATGTCACGTCGTTCGCGCACGGCAAGAATCCGCACGAGGCGTTCCTCGACGAAAGGGCGGGCGTGATCGATCACCACGCCGTTGTGGCGGATCGGACGGATCGAGACATCCGTACGCACGGGCTTTTCCACAACGGGGAGTTGCTCGATGAAGTCATCGCCTTCGATGGGATCGACCCACTCCTGCCCGTCGAAGTCCTCTCCGAGCAGCCCCAGAGCCAGCGCGAGCTCCGTCAGGCGCGTCGGCACGCCGTTACCCGCCTGCCGTTTGTAGAGTGCCTTCGGATGGCCGTCGACCTCTGGACTGATCGATGGCCC
>CAYSMT010000044.1:0-10939 GCA_964432135.1 uncultured Acidobacteriota bacterium | reverse complement strand
GGAGCCCTCGGACCATTCCGGTACGTAACCGTAGCCCATCATCAGGGATTCGGGGTTCTTGGTTGATCTCTTGTTCTTGAATTTCACGGTCGCCTCCCGCGTACCTGGCCCGAACTCTTCATGAGTCACCCGGCTGCGCCCCCTCGCTTCGAGTGTTCATGAACAATCCGGGCGAGTGCCCTCGTGCCCATTCTGCACGAAAAGAGCGCCGCTGCCTCCCGCGGTGGCGGCGCTCTTTTACGTGTTTCCCCGGTTGTGCACCGAGTTATCGGCGCGCAATCGGAGCGCCGATTGCGGCTAATTTAGATTACATGGACAATAAGCGTAGACGCCGCGGGGATCGTTCATCCGCTCGATGGTCGTCAGTTCTTGCTGAACGCGTTCGAGGAACTCCATTCCGGGAAGCTTCGGAAGCGTAGCTTGGATCGTGGGTGCCGTGACGCGGGCTATCGACTGCATCAGATCCGCCATGAGTTTCTCTCGCAGGCTGAGCTTCTTGGTGATGTAGTGCACTGCGTAGTCGTCCTCGAGCTGCGCGTGCTTTGCTGCGGAGGCGATGGCATCGTCGAGCGAGCCGAGCTGGTCGACAAGCCCAATGCGCTGGGCATCGAGGCCGCTCCAGACGCGTCCCTGGCCGATCTTGTCGACCTCTTCGGGTTTCATGTCACGTGCTTCGGCGACGCGTTCGATGAAGTCCTGGTAGCCCTGGTTGATGATTTGCTGGATCGCTTGTCCTGCCTCCTTGCTCAGCTCACGGTCCTGGCGCAGCGCGCCGGCCATCTTGGTCGTTCCAACACCATCGACGTGAATGCCGATCTGCGCGAAGCTGCGTTGAAAGGTGGGAAACATGCCGAAGATGCCGATCGACCCGGTGATGGTGTTGGGGCTGGCCCAGATCTCGTCGGAAGCCGTCGAGATCCAGTAACCACCGGAGGCAGCGACTTGGCCCATGGAGACGATGACGGGCTTGCCCTCCTCGCGGGCCTTGGCCAGCTCCTGGCGAATGACTTCGGAGGCAAAGGCGCTACCGCCGGGAGAGTCGACGCGCAAGACGATCGCTTTGATCTTATCGTCTTTGCGCGCTTGTCGAATCAGCGCGGCCGTCGAATCACCGCCAATCGTGCCGGGCGGGCGCGTGCCGTCCTCGATGAGGCCGGAGGCGACGATGACGCCCACACCGTCGCCGTAACCATGACCCGCCCGGATGATGCCCTTGGCTTCGAGGTAGTCCTCGAAACCAATGCGCTTGTAGGAGAGCCCATCGTCGTCTTCGCCGACGAGGCCCACCAAATAGTCGCGGGTCTCGATGCGGCCTGAGAGACGATCGACGAGCCCGGCGTCCAGCGCGAGCCGGGCTGTGTCGCCTTGTTTGGCCTCGAGCGCGGCGGGAAAGTCGTCGACATAGTGTTGGATCTCGTCGGGTGTTTTCTTCCGGGCCTTGGCGACAGCGTTCTTGTACGAGTCCCACAGATCACCGATCCAGTCGAGATTGGCTTCCTTGGCCGCCTCGGACATGTTGTTGCGCAGGTAGGGTTCGACGGCGGACTTGTAGGTGCCCACTTTGAAGACGTTCCAGTCGATCTTGAGATTGTCGATCAGTTCCTTGTAGTAGGTGCCATAGCGGCTATAGCCCTGGATCAGCACCATGCCCATCGGGTGCAGCAGCACCTCATCTGCTTGGGCCGCAAGGTAGTAGTTTGTCGTGTCGTAGTTGTCGGCGATGGCGAGCATCTTCTTTCCACTCTCGCGGAAGGTCGCCAGCGCGGTGGAAAGAAGCTCGAGCTTGGCCAGCCCCCCGCCGTCCAGGTCGTCGAGACGCAGGACGATCAGCTCGATCTTTTTGTCGTCCTTCGCGAGCTCGATCGCCTTGATGAGGTCGCGTAGGAGAGTTTGGGGCCGATCCCTTCCCGTCAAGAGGGCCCGGGCCTGCTCGAGGGGATCGCCGGCAATCTGCTCGACGAGTGCGCCGCTCGGCGAAACGATGAGCGCGCTGCCTTTGTCGTAGGAAGGTTTGTTGCTCGAGAACGCCCCGACGATCAGGACCAGGAGTATGAACAGGAAGAGCATGTTCCACAGGGTCTGTCGCGCGATCGAGAGACCCTGCCAGACGCCGCCGATGATGCGCAGGATGGGGTTTTTCTTGTTTTCATGCATGACGGATTCTCCAGAGCTCGCTCCGCCAAGTCGTGACGGGCAGTAGAGCATTATGGCACGTGCAACAAAGCCTCGGATGCGAAAGCGAGGAGCGGCCCCTCGCGAGGCCCGAACGGCCTGCCGGAAGGCGCGTCATGCCCTTGTGCCAACAACGCGTGCTTTCCTACGAGGTGGGTTCCGCTTTTTCACCGCCGCGCCAGAGAGCGATGGTGGAGGCAGCGTAGAAGAGCAGCATGATGAGGTTGAGGAAGCCGCCGCCCAGGATCGTCAACCAAGTACCTTCGAGTGGGCGGAGGAGGAGTCCTTCGATCAGGAAGGGAAAGGTCGGAAATAGGGGGAGAATCCACCGAGGATAGTGCGAACGACCCTTGAGTAGGGCATAGATGAATAAGATCGTGGCGACGGCGATTGGCGCGTAGGTGATGCGGATGAGCAGCTCAAAATACTGCCATGGAAGTCGGGTCGCGTCCGGAAGTGATGAGTGCAGTTCTTGAGCGAGGCCTGCACCGATGGCGATCGAGAAATAGGCTGCGTGGGCGACGGCGTAGGAGACCATCGTCGCGGCAAAACAGGCTCCTGCGACGAGCGCGATGGCCTTTCCTGCGGGGCGCAGCGCCAGGTAAAACTGCCCCGCACCGAGAAGGTAGAGCCACCCGGCGAACAAGGCGCTGACACCTCCTGCCAAGAGACGGGTCTGAGAGACGGTGGCCATCGTCTGCGCCGGTGATAGCCCACCATCTGGCGAATAGTAGTAGAGCATGTCTCCTGCGAAGAGGGTGATGGCGCCCAACATGCCCGCGAGCCCGAGCCATCTCATACTCGTCACCACGGCGTGCTTCGCTGGTGCTGAGGACCGTTGAGACACTAGGGCGTCACGCCCGCCACGTTCTCGGCCGTGACGAGATAGGCGAAGAGCTTTTCGTTCGATTTGGCGGCATCGGCATCGAGCCACGCATTCGCTCCCGCGCTGCCGACCTCGTTGAAGTCGCTTTGCACTTTGGCCGAGCGTTTGATGCGGAAGAGGGTTGCTGCGTCATGGCTTTTGTCAGCGGGTGGAGTTTGCCAGCTCAGCTTGACATGCTTCGAGGAGAGCAAAACGACGCGCAAGGTATCACTGATGCCATTTGGAGCTTTTGTCGCTTCGGGATGGTAGGTATCGCAGTCAATGCGCAAGCCTTCAACCTTGAGCTCATCGAGGCCTGCCTCGACCGTGCTGTCCTCTCCAGCGTCGTTCATGCGAAAGCGGAGCTGCATATTGGCCGTAGGTGCGGCGACGAGCAGCAGGTTGAAGCGACGGAAGAGCCAGAAGTTCGCCTGAGCTGCCGTGCTCTCGAGCTCTGTCCAGCTTCCGCCGCCATTATGAGACAGCTCGGCACGGAAGAAGTCGTCGCCCGCGAGGAAGCGCTGGTTCGAGGTCGCCCAGCGGTAGTACTTTAACGATAGTCTAGCCAGTGGGGCTTCCGATCCGAAGCTTGGTGAGAGCAGCCGGACCTCACCGGCGTCGACATCGTTGTTGTCGGCGCCAGGAGCTCCGCTCAGCTCGCCATTGCCGGTGACCCAGGCATGTGTGCCCTGTTCTGAGACATCGTCTTCGGGATTGCTGGCCTTTCCGTCGGCGAGAAAGGTGCCGATCGGGTCTTCACGCACCCAAGCGCCGCGTGAGGCTGTGCCGGGATCGGAACTCCACCCTGTGTCGCTCTCAAAGTCTTCGTCAAGGAAGACGAGGGGGACCTCGTCTCCGATCCGGGCGCGGAACCAGACTGTACGCTTCGCGTCGCCGTAGCGCAGATCTAGCGCGAAAACGGCCTTTTTCCCGCACAAAGCGGCATCGATCGAGATCGAGTAATGCGGGGCTGCACTCACCTTGAGTGCTTCGGCGCCGATCGTGCCGAAGAGCGCGAAGTTGTTGTGAATTGTGATGCCTTGGGTTTCGGTGCGAAGGTAAGCGGAGACATCGCTGATGGCTTGATCGCTTCGGTTACGAAGAGTGATGCGGAGGATGAGCTGCTCGCCCGGATCGAGGGCCCCGTCACCGTTGCCAGTGGCGTTGTCGTCGACCTGAAAGCTCTCGAAGAGCAGATTCGGCGCGACGCTGAGCACCGCTTTGTAGGCTTGCACGAGACCGACTCCGTAGCGGTTGTTCTTCCCCGGGTCCCCTCGGTGGGCAGCGGTCGTCAGCATCGCCTGCGCGAGTTCGGCTGGAGTGGCATCCGGATATGCGCTGAGGATCAGTGCGGCGACGCCAGCGAGGTGTGGTGTTGCCGATGAGGTGCCACTGAAGCCGCAGTAACTGTTTTGGATTCCTCCGGAGTTACAGATCGTCCAGGTGTTGTCTCCGTACGCTGCAATGTCCGGCTTGAGCAGGCCCTGGCGCGCACCGTTCTCGTAGGGATAGTCCCGGTATTTTTCTGGAACGGTGGAGGGATAGGCGGGATCCGTATTGGCTTGGATGTCTTCCCAAGCCGCCGGGCCATAGGGCGATGTGGCGGTGATGACGTCGGTTTTGAAGTCGATGTTGGCGGCGCCGATGACCGAAGAGAGGCCCCCGGCGAGAGTCTGGTCCGGATGATGCCACGGCGGTGGACAGTTGCCCGGTGTGGCTACGTTGTAAGGTACCGGCTTGTCGGTGTCGCGTCCGGTATTGCCCGTCGAATTGACGTGAAGCACGCCCGCGGCCAGCTCCGTGTCGGTCTGTCGGCGAAAGGCTGCGTAGTCCGGCTTGTTCGTCCACTTCTTTGAATATGACTGCGAGATGATGTCGGCACCGTTGGCAATTGCGTAGTCGCTCGCCTCCCACCATTGCGAAGGCGGGCCCCCAACACGCAGCGCCATCAGCTCGGCATCTGGCGCGACGCCGGTGACCCAACCATTGGTGCCGTCGCCAGCGATCTGGCCGGCTACGCGTAGGCCGTGGCTGCTGTAGGTGGGATTGTTGTCGTTGTCTTTGAAGTCCCAGCCCCAGGTATCGTCGGTATAGCCATTGTTGTCGTCGTCGACGTCGTTGCCTGCGAGTTCTTTGAGATTCGTCCAGATGTGATCGGCGATGTCGGGATGGGTACGATCGACGCCATCGTCAATGATCGCCACGATCACGCCGCTGCCGGTATAGCCCAACTCGTTCCAGACGCGTGGCACCTGCATTCTGCCCAGCCATTCACCGACGTCGGCGTTCGGATTGGGCCCCGAGCTGTCGCCGCCTGTTGGGCCATCGCCGTCGCCGGTGTGGGCGAGCACATCGCGTCTCGGCGCGGTCTCTCTCTCGGTGTCGAGCATTTCGGCGAGGGATAGACGCTTGTCGTGGAGTACCCACAGCACCTCCGGGCGTGCCGCGATGCGTCGTAGCAGCGAGGGGGATGCTTCCAGGGCGATACCGTTGATCCCCCAAAGCACGCGTAGCTTGGAGACCGGAAGGGATTCGTCATCGAGGATAGCCCGCAGCTCGCGTTGACTGCTCGCCGCCAGAGTCTTCATCTTTTTGATGACGAAGGCTCGGCGTGCCTCGGGGCTCAGGCCGCGGACGTGGGTCAGTAGGGCTTGCTGTGAAGGAAAGGCCTCCATGAGCACGACCGCAGCGACGCGTTCGTCGGGCGCCGCAGCGGAGAGGATGGGCTCGAGATCAGCTGCGATCTCGCCGGCTTCTGCTGAGGTGCTCGTGGCGAGGATGCACGCCGGTAGGGCGCCGATGAGGGCCAAGATCGTTCGAAGCTGCATGAGGTTCACCTGCTGGGAGCTTCTTCTCCGGAAGGCTCGTTCTGGAGGGGATAGTCGAGCACGAGCCGGTTTGGGACACGGCCGTCCACATGCTACACGCGCCCCACGAAGCGCGCGAACCGAACTCCCAGAAGGTACCGCGAGCCCTTGGTGGCATCAATGCGTACTCGCGTTTATACGACGTACTCGCCAGCGACGATGATGTCGACCGTGCGGCCGTCGGGGTGGTGAAGTACGGCGCGTTCGACCTGAATTCGCTGGCCCCGTGCGTAGACAATGTCTTGATGGAGGACAGTGGCAGGGGAGGCGAAGCGTTCGACGCCAAATACGCCGCCGAGATGGTCCGAGCGCCCAAAGGCCCAGTGGAAGCCGGCCTTCTCGTCCTCGAGCACGACGCCGGAGATGACGGCCTTATCGTTGACACCGAAGGCGAGCTCGGCGATGTTTGCGCGGGCGGGGTCCTCTTCGAAAAGGGTGCGGAAACGGGCGGCACCAGCTCCTTCGCCGTCGACGGCGATGACACGGTTCGCCGCGACCTGGAAGAGGATCGTCTCGCCATCTGCGTCGACAGGAATCGTGCCGGAGGTGTGGCTCGGGACGCCGTCGAGCTCTCCCTCATAGGGAACCTCGAAGGTCTCGCCAGAGGGCAAATTGATGATGCGATCGCCTTCCTTGAAGCGTGGCAGAAAGCCATCGTCAACCTCCGGCTCACGGTGGCGCAGGTCGAAGCGGCAGGTGTGGCCGGTGGAGAAGGATACCTCGCAGCGCTCGGCGCCGAGCATGCGTTCGTGGATCGCCTGACAGCGCCGTGCAACCTCGCGGTAGTCCGCGGAGAGCGCCGTCTGTTCCATGCGCTTGAGCACCCCTGGCATCGAGGCTGCGCGGAAGTCCGCCCTGGCCTCTGCAAATACGGCGAGCGGTGCCGTGGCGGAGTACTCCGTCAACGCAAGGGCGAGGGTGACCGCGTCGAGTACTTCGGCGACAGGACGCTGCTCATGGCCCAATTGGCCTACTTTCGGAAGGTCGCTGTTATTTGCGCCGGTTGCGGGGAAGGTGAATAGCTCGAGCACCTCGAAACCCCGGCGCTCGCCGAGTTGTTGTAGTGCTGTGCGCCACTCGGCAGCCATCTGGCGGCGCTCGCGCCATGCGCCGTTGTCAGCGATCTCGTCGTGGGGCAGGTCGTGCATTACGACGACGCGTTCTCCGGCTTGGGGATCAAATACATCGATGAGGAGTTTCTCGGTGTTGAAGTACATCGCATTTTCCTCGTTATCTTGAGGCGCTCCCGTCAAAGGTGTGGCGGTGGAGACGGCTGTGAACCGCTATTGTATGCCTGCGAGTCAGGGAGAGCAGCAGAGAAAGGAGAGTCGTAGATGCGAAGGGCGGTCGTTCTCGGCAGTGGCATGGTCGGTTCTCTCATGGCGGCGGATCTGGCGGCGGATTCGGCTTTCGAGGTCATCGTCGCGGATCGCAGCGAAGAAGCTCTTTCCTCGGCAGTGACTCGCTCCGGTGGAGCTGTTCGCGGCCTGCGTGTCGATCTGGCGGTGTCGGGAGAGATTGCGCGAGCCGTTGAAGGTGCCGATATCGTGCTTGGCGCGCTCTCGAGCGGTCTTGGATTGCGAGCGTTGCGTGCCGTCATCGAGGCTGGTAAGAACTACTGCGATATCAGCTTCATGCCTGAAAACGCCCTCGATCTCGACGAGTTGGCTCGCGAGCGTGGCGTGACCGCGGTGGTGGATTGCGGAGTCGCGCCCGGCTTGTCCCACATGATGGCTGGCTATGGAGTCGCACGGATCGAGCACCCCGAAAGCGTCGAGATCTACGTTGGAGGGCTGCCCCACGAGCGCCGATGGCCCTTTGAGTACAAGGCCGGCTTTGCTCCGGGCGACGTCATTGAGGAGTACACGCGCCCAGCGCGTCTTGTCGAAAAGGGCCAGGTTGTCGTGCGTGAGGCGCTTAGCGAGGCGGAGCTGATCGACCTTCCCGGCATCGGCACCCTCGAGGCCTTCAATACCGATGGTCTGCGCAGCCTGATCGAGACTCTCGCCGTCCCCAACATGAAGGAGAAGACGCTGCGTTATCCGGGGCATATCGAGCTCATGCGCGTGTTTCGTCACGCGGGCCTGTTCTCGAAGAAGCCGGTGCATGTCGGACAGGTCGAGCTGCGTCCGCTCGATCTGTTTGCTGCCCTCGTCTTTCCCCAGTGGGGCTACGAGGAAGGTGAGCGGGATCTGACCGTGATGCGTGTCGATGTCAGAGGTGAGGGAAATGCAGGGCTTGCGCACTGTCGCTGGGATCTGATCGATCACTACGACGCGTCTACCCGGGCGACGAGTATGAGCCGTACGACGGCCTTTCCCTGCGTCATCGTCGCTCGTTTCATCGCGGATGGACTTATCGCAGGGCCCGGGGTTTTCACGCCGGAGCTGATCGCGACGAGGGGAGATGTGTTCATGCGCGTGCTCGAGGATCTGACAGCACGGGGCGTGAAGATCGCGGCTTCGATCGATTTGTAGCTCGGCGGGTTCAGATGAAGCGAAACACGCGAGTGGCGGCGAAGCCGATCGCGATGGCGGCGAGGAGCATGAACAGGATATCCGGGAGCACGCTTGTTGGTCCGGCGCCGAAGCTGACGAGTTGATGCATCGCGTGCATCGCCCAACCCGTCGGCAGCCAGCGGGAGAGGCTTTGCATCCAACTGGGCGTGACCTCGATGGGCCACCAGCATCCGCCCAGAGCAGCGAGGACATTGGCCGAGACGATGCCAAGTCCAATAGCCTGACCCTCGCTGCGGGCAAGGCAACCGAGGAGCATGGCCACGGAAGCGCAGAACGCGGCCCAGGAGGCGAGGACCAACAGCAGCATCGGCATGTGCTTGCCCCAGTCCATGCCAAAGATCACCGTGCCAGCGATCATCGCGAAGGCGATCTGCACCAGGCCGAGAGCGAGCCGGCCACCCCACTTGCCGAGGACGATGCTTGCTCGGCTCATCGGTGCGGAGGCGAGGCGGCGAAGTAAGCCCTGGTGCCGTTCGACGACGAGCAATACGGCCCCCGTCGAGATGAGGACGAGCAGCGTGAACATGACCATTGTGCCGGGAATCGCCTGCTCGAAACCCGTGGGAATATGCCTTCGCTTGCTGGCGCGCGCGACTTCAAGGTGGAGATGGCGTGGTAATGACGCGATCCGCTCCATGGTCTCGGCATTTGGGTTTTCGCCCTTTTCCGAAGCGAGGAGGAGGTCGGCGAGCAGGGTGTAGATGACACGCTGCACCCTTACTTCGTCGAAGTTGCCTGCCATGCTTTCCGAGTCGGTCGGGATCAGGCGTAGCTCGGTTTGTTCTCCCGCAAGCACTTGCTCGCTAAAGTGGGGCGGGATGATCAGCCGGCGCCCGGCGGTGTCGAAGGCTTCGTTGCTTTCTGGATGACGGATCTCGAAGTCAGCCGCTTCGAGCTGCCGGATGAGCTCTTCAGCCAGAAAGCCTGCGTTCTCGCCAACGCGCAGTGCGAGCGGCGTCGCCGTCGTGCCCCCGCCGCTGCTACCCCCGCCCGTGATCATCCCGATGAAGTAGAAGAAGACGATCGGCATGATGAAGACCCACAGTAGGGTCTCACGCTGGCGAAGCGCGTACTTGACGTCCTTGCGGCCTACGAAGAACGCGTTGCGGATCATCGTTAAACCCCTGTATTCACAAGGCGCAGGCGCCGTGCGGTGAGCAGAAAGAGGCTCAGAGAGACCAGGCCGAGGCCGACGAAACCGCCGATGATCGCGCCGGCTTCCGCAGTGCCGGCGAGGATGTCTTTGAAGAGCGTCAGCGACCAGCCGTTGGGTGTCCAACGACCGAAGGCTGCGAGAAAGTCCGGCATCATGTCCAGGGGAAAGAAGGAGCCGCCGGCCATCATCAACGGGAAAACGATGAGAGTAGAGAAGACCGAGCCGGCCCGGCGGCTCGAGGCATAGGATTGGATCAGCATCAGCAAGGAGAGTATCAGCAGGCCGCTGAATACGGCCCACAGCAGTGCTGCGATCGAGCGCAGCGGGTCGAGCCCGTAAAGCAGTCCGCCGGCCACAAGGGCAAACGCGCACACGCCTCCGATGACGAGGGCGCCGGCGATAGCTTTGCCGAGTACGATCTGGACGACCGCGTGGGGCGTAGTGATCAGTCGAGAGAGCGTGCCACCACTGCGTTCGGCCCACAGATCGTCTGCGAGGCCCTGCCCCATGAATAAGATCGACATGAAGAGTAAGCCCGGAAAGAAGAGCTTGCCGATATTGCCGTCGAATCCTGCGGAGGATGCATCTTTCTCAGCCGCAGGATTCACTTCTAATGGTTCGCTATTGAGCTCAATCACGGGTGGAAAGAGCCAATTGTCAGCGTGTTCGACGAGCTGCTTGACCGTAACGCTGAAGCCCGCGACGCTCAGGTCGGACGGACTACGACCCGTGCTGTCGGTTTCGGAGATCAAGTCGTTCAGGGGCGTGCCAAGCAACTGCTGGAAGTAAAACACGGCGTCGACGAGCACGCCGAGAACCTCCTCGGCGATTCCCGGGAGAATCCGTTGGGCGGGATTGGTTTTGAGCAGAAGCGTCGTGTCACGCTGTCTGAGCAGATTTTCGCCGAAATGCCGTGGGATGATGAGCAGCGCAGAGGCCTCGCCTGCCTCAATGCGGCGCAGGCCATCTTCCTCTGCGACGATCTCGGTTACGAAGAGATCTTTTAGCGGCCCTTGAGCGAAGCTGCCTACGAGCAATCCGCTGGCGAAGGACGCGTCTTTGTCGGTGATCAGGAGAAGGACCTGAGGGGTCTTAGTGCTCCCACTTCCACCGAAGGTGATCGAGAAGAGGATGAGGATCAGGGTTGGTATGGCGATCCATACGAGGAGGGCGATGGGGTCTCTCCTTCGGCGCCGCAGATCCTTGAGAGCTGTTAGCCAAATGAAGGGCACGGCTACTCCCTGAGTTCCTTGCCCGTGAGCTTGATGAACAGGCTCTCGAGATTCGGGCGATTTACTGTGGTTTCGCGCAGCTCGGCCTCCGTTCCGGCGAGGGCTGTGAGCACCTGGGAGAGCAACCG
>CAYSMT010000043.1:0-10990 GCA_964432135.1 uncultured Acidobacteriota bacterium | reverse complement strand
GGAACGCTCGAAGCGGGCGCGCACCGGTGCGCGGCCGCAACCGGGAGGCTCGTGCGCAATGCGGGTCAAGCGAGCGCCATTGTGGCCGCTTCGTCCCTGGGTGGCAAACCCGCCATTTCGGACCCGTTACACCCTCGCGTCTCCGAGGCCATCCGAGGCGTTACCCCACCACCTCTTCTTGCCTCCTTACGGGAAGCACAACGGGTTTCGAACCGTTTTCCTGAAGACGTGTATCACGACCCGGCGCGGTGCGTGGTCTCCTTCACACCCAGTTCCTCGAGCAGGGCGACAGCGTGATCGACCTCCGACATCACCCAGAGCATGAAGCGACTATCGACGTGAATCGATCGTGTCATGCGCGAGTTGTAAAGATCGTCTGCCGTCATCGACTCGAAGGTACCATCAAAGAGCAAGCCACAGAGCTCGCCGCGCGCGTTGAGGGTCGCCGAACCGGAGTTTCCTCCCGTCGTGTCGACCGATGACAGGAAGTTCACGGGTAGATCATCAAGATTCGGGTCGAGATAAGGCGTCCTCTTACCGGCACGCAAAGCCGCCGCAGCGGCAAGCAGTGTAGAGGGCACCGCAAACTCTCCGCTGCCGGAATTTTTCGCCAGCATACCTGTCAGAGTCGTCTGAGGAGTGAAATAGATGCCATCAGCCGCGGGAACCCCCTGGACCCTGCCGTAGGTCACGCGTAGCGTCCCGTTGGCGTCCGAGTACAAGCGCCCGCCACTCTTCTCACGCAATGCCTCGATGTAGTGCGGACGTAGCTTGGCTAGCTCGCCCGCACGGGCCTTACGCGCCTGATGGATCTCGTTGAAAAGCGGGTAGAGGAGCACGGCAAGATGCACGGCGGGATCGGCGCTCTCTTCGATCTTTACGCGCGCGCTCGCGAAGAGCTTCAAACGTTCGTCGAGGCCCATCAGCTTCGTTCCCTTGTAGTAACCATCGAGATAGCTATCGATGGCGTCAGCGACCTCCGGTGGCGCTGTGTCGACATCAATGCCGAGCACGGCATCGAGCGCCACGATACGGTCCTCCTTCGCGAGAGATACGGCCTCGTGAAGCGCATGCCGAAATACGGCCCGATCGATACCCGCATCGAGGAAACGCTGTGAACGTCGCTGATGCTGCAGCAGGTGTTCCTCATCGCGTTTTTGGAAACCTATCTCCCTCTCAGCATCGACCTTGGACCTCTCTATCGAGAGGCGATAGGCTTTCTGCGCCGCGGAGAGCAACTTTGAACCATCGTAAAGGCCCGAGAGCGCTTCCTCGCGCGAGCGCCCCTGTCGAGCTGCACTGATAACAGCTTCGATGTCCTTGAGTACGCCGTGGTATTTCTTCGCACGGGCGACATTGGCTGCGATCCAGACGGCGAGTTCCTTTTCCATGACGCGGCGGCGCTCAAGCACACCGCCCTTTCCCATGCCTGCAAGAACACCACGATGGTAGATCAACCCGTTACTGAGTCCACCGACCCAACCGGCGACCTTCAGAGCAAGATCTTCGTTCTTGGCCGCGAGCCTGTCGAGAATCTCGAGGGTCTGTTCTGTCTTACGAATCCGCCGCGGAACGGTCTCGTTGATCATCTCCCGAAGCTCTGCGTAGGAACGATGCCTGCGCGTACTTCCGGGATAGCCGACGACGAAGACGAGTTCTCCAGGCTCCACACCTTTTCTCGAAACTGTCAACCAGTGTTGCGGGTGGTAGGGACGATTCTCCTTCGCGTAGCTGGCTGGCTTCCCGTCGGGCCCAACATAGGCCCTAAAAAAAGACCAGTCGCCTGTGTGACGCGGCCAGCGGAAGTTGTCGGTGTCTCCACCGAACAAACCGATACCCTTGGCAGGAGCGTAGGCCAAGCGCAAATCACGGATTTCAAAGTAGCGAATACGGAAGTAGGAGAGCCCGTCGTCGAAGGCGCGAATGAAACAACGGTGACTCTCGTCCTCACATGCCGCGACGAGCTGTTTGATCCGCGATTCCGTGCGCTCGTAATACGCGAGGCCGCTCAGCCCCCTGCCACGGTCGCCCGCGACGGCGTCGGTGACATCATCGAAGGACTCTGCGATCCAGACCCTTGCGCCCGGCCCGCTCGGGAGCTCTTCCGTACGATCGGAAGCGATGAACCCAGTTTCCCAGAGATTCTGCGACGGCGTCGAGTTGTACTGGATCGCGCGCGCGGCGCAGTGGTGGTTGGTCACGATCAACCCGTCCGGGGAGACGAAGGACGCGCTGCAACCACCAAGCCACACAATAGCGCCCATCGGCTGTCCCGTCAGATTGGCAAAAGCAGCAGGGTCGCCCTCAAAACCCATCGCCCGCAACTCCGAAGCGAGCGCAGGCACTTGAGAAGGCAGCCACATGCCCTCTGCACCCATTGCGAGATCACCACAGAAAAACCACGAGAGAGCGAGCACGCCCAACACCGCGCGAGAGATAGCCATTGATGTCCTCCTAAGCCTGCGCGAAAACGCTCTACCGCACCGCGCCCGCCATTGTAGCCACACCTTTCCGACTCCACCCAAACGAGGACCACAGCCGCACCAGCTCAGGACCTGTAGACTAGGTGCTGGGACGATCGCGACAGGAGATGCGAGATGCTTCAAGAAAGCGACGGCTGGCAGGTTATCAACATACGCGACGCGCGCTGGTACGACAGTGACGAGTTCGGGAAGGTCTGTTCCTTCGAGGACCCCAAGAATCCTTTCCCGCAGACCGGCGTTAGGATCAATCTTCTCGAACCGGGCAAGCCGAACTGCCGCTATCACCGGGAAGGAGCGCAGGAGGACTTCCTCGTACTCTCAGGATGCTGCCGCCTGCTGATCAATGGGCAAGAAAAACAGCTCAAGGCGTGGGACTACGTGCACTGCCCGCCGGGGGTCAGTCACGTCTTCGTCGGAGACGGCGACAAGCCTTGCGCGATCCTGATGATCGGCCACCGGCCGGAGACTCACAAGCTTTACTACCCGGAAAATGAGCTCGCACGGAAGTACGGTGCGGCGTCCCCCGAGCCAACCGACAACCCCCATGTGGCCTATGCCGACGTGACGCCACGGCGAGAGATAACGGCACCCGAGTGGCCTCTGTAACACCCGCCCACTCAACGAAGAGAGGGTGGGCCCCGATATTCAGGGGCAGAAGGCCGCAGCCGGGCGAGGATCTACCGCCTTGTCGTGGCGGTCTTTGCCGTCGGAGCGCTTCCCGTAAGGACCTTCGCAGCTATCACCACCAAATCCGACGATGAGAAAGTACGAACCCGACGCGGAGTAACGGACGCGTGCCGTGGTAGCCGTGCCCCCCGAGACATCGCAGCCGGTATCTGTCGTCGGGGAATCCGGGAATTGGGTTGTACCACCCGGATTCTTGACGTGATCGTAGCGACCCGACCCGTGAAGACTCGCCAGAGTGCCAACGTAGAAGTTGTACGAATTCACCTGGCCTGAAACGGCGTCCCAGGTAAAACGCAGCTCATCTGCGCCGCTCTTTGTGATCGCTGTGATCTGCGTGGCACCAATGACGCAACCCAGGTGCATATCCGAAGCATCCGGCTCCAGAAAGAGCTCATCAAGCACGAGCCGCCCCTCGGCGCTCCCCTTCGAGGGGCCAAAGTCGAAGCGGACGGCGGTGATGTGGGCAAGATCAAGCTTGCTGTCGTTGGTCAAGAAGTCGCGCAGTCGGAGGCGCACCCTTTCCATCTCGTTGTGCCACCCGCTACGGCGCGCATAGGGCTCCTCGATCCCTCCTCCGTAGGTGCCGATCTTGATCGAGCTTTCGTGACCGCCGGCGTCTTTCAACGTCACGGTGAAATCCAGGTCTCCCAGCGTCTTCACCGTTGCGGGATGCTGCGTACCTTGAGCCGCACGAAAGGAGAGGAAGGCGTAACGGCTAAAATCCTGAAGCTGCGAGACGATCTGCCACTCGTACATTTTGTCCGCGCCGTCCCAATCGAAAACAGCGCCGCGATAGTCATCCTTCGGGCCACATTGCGTGGCCCCATTGAAGAGATCGCTCGTCACCCAGCTGAAGTCGTTATTGTTGTCGTCGAGGCGCCCTTCCTTGAAGTGCTCGACAGACATGGTCACGGCTCCACCGGAGCTGCTGATGAGCGAGGAAGGCTCGGTCTGAAAGTCGTCGATGGCAACGATTCCCGAATCGGGATGCGGGCGCCATTCGTTGGTGACTACAAAGCAAGGATTCGAGGTATCGACACCACTCGGGTGGAAGCGCTCGTACTGGCGCCAGAAGTAATCTGTCGCCGGGATATTGCCCTCGGCGAAAAACTTGACGAGCGGGAGGAAGAGGCCGAGCTGGACGAGATGCGTCCCCTCCTTGCCGATCGAACACGGCCCTTCAAAAGAATCGCCCCAAGGCTCGGTGCCATTGTGAAACCATGCGTGTCCCGTACCCTGCACGGTTGTGGATAAACGCCAACCTTTCGCCCTCTCATAGAGCTGATAGGTCTGACAAAGATCGCAGTTGGCTGCGCCGCTAACCTGAGCATCTCCGGAAGCGGTCCATAGATGGAAGTTGACATCGTGCGGACGAGCACCGTCATCCCCGGTACCTCCAGGGGGGAGCATGCTGCTGAGAAGAATGAGGCTGTCCTTGGTGTAGTGCGTCGGAACGTACTGGCCATTGACGATCTTGTCGTAGGCCCGCGTGATGCTGATCGCTCCGAAGCTGTGCCCGATCCAGATAATGCGCTTGTCGTCGATCTTGCCGTTGAGAACCCCCCCTGCGATCGTGCCCTGCTGGGAGAGAAAGGCGTCTGTATGCCGATGGGTTACGTAGACATCCATGTTCTGATGAGACATGACGATGTAACCCCAGGATGCTAAGTGCTCACCAATGTGGTCGTACCAGGTGAAATCGTGTCCAGAGCCGTGCCCGATGACGACCAACGGCCGGGGGTCCATGTCTCGAATGAGCGTCGGATAGTAAAGGACCTCCTTGGTCTCGTCGGCCGGAATCCCAAAAACCGTACCGACGCTGTAGGGAGGGACTGATGTGACCGCGAGGGGACCCGCCTTCGTCGTGTCACCGACAACGTAGAGCCCCGCTTCGTCGGACACACCATCTGCGAGATCTTCAGCATCGAGGGTTCCGTCTTGATCCAGATCGACTACGATGTCGTAGCCATGTCCCAGACCGGTATTGGCATGAGTCGCCTGCTCCGCGGCATGCCAGTCCAGAACACCGGCTGCAGCAATGACGACGGTGTTGTCCTGAATCGTGCTTCCCGAGAAGGTAAAAAGCTGCGGCCCGTCCGGTCGAACATCCTGCAGAGCGAGATTGTGTTGCCACTGCGCGGCCGTCCTCGCCTCGACGACCCAGATCTTCGCGTTCTTTCCAACAACCTCGGGATGAAGTGTGGGATCGACCGCGATCGAAACCGGAGCATCGAAGTTAAACGCCTTGACATACTCAAACCACGGATACGCTGTGAGGGGGTTACCCGCCAGCTCCACCTTTACTTGAGCGAAGACCACTCCGGACAACATGAGGCACACGAGCGAAAGAAAGCGACGCATCATTCGTCAGAACCTCCTCACGGGAGAAACCGGCCATCTCTCCTCCTCAGGCCAAGAAGGAGAACTGGGGAGTGGCACCATATCCTGTAACGGGGGTCGGTACCCCATCTCTTACACCGATGCGCTGCATATGGCACGCATTAAGCCATGAGTCCAACTGGGGATGGGCATGCTTTTTCTTGCCATTTCATTGGCTTCTCGCCCTTTGTTTTTTCATTCTTGGGATGGCAGGACGCACTTACGCTGTTATTGACTCGTGTTTGACGGTATATGATCTGCTGTGGGAGCACGTTCCCTGGGGCTCATGGGACTCACGGGGAACGCAGGGCCGCGGAGAAGCCAGGGGGCGTCTCGGCGGAAGACATTGGACCTGGGCCAGGCGCGGGGAGGCCGCTCTCCTTGATCGATCTTGGAGCCGCGATTCGCCAGGCCATTGGCCGCCGCCTGAGGGGCTTGCGGCGCGGCCTTGGTTGGACTCTCGAGGATCTCACCTCCCGGGCCCGCGCGGAGGGTATTCGGCTCTCTGTCAGCACCCTCCACCGCATGGAAACCGGCGCTTCCGCCCTGCCACTTGAGACAATTTCTGTCGTGTGTCGCCTGCTCGGAACCACCCTCGGTCACCTCGACGAACTTCTGCATAACGAACGTGTCCTCCTGGCGGAGTCGCAAGCAGACGATCTTCCCGCTGCGCCGGAACTCGAAGAGGTGCGCCGGGTCCTCGCGCGGGGTCGTTACCCGCGAGCCCTTCTCATGCTCGAGGCCCTCCTCCATGCGCTCAACAGCGCACGAAGCGGCGGCGATCAGCTGCGACAACGAGCAGAAACCCTGCTGTTGATCTGCTTTTGTCAGCGCAAGCTGCGCCACTATCGGCTCAGCCACGAGGCGGCCGCCAAGGTGCTCAACATGCCGGGTTGCCCCGAAGATCTGCGCCTTAAGGCCGTGCTGCTGCAGATCGAGATTCACTCCATGCGGGACGAAACTTTCGAAGCCAAGCTATTGGCAGACTACGCTAAGAGAACACTGCTTGAGAGGCGCCCCATGCTGGACGATAGCGGAAGAGATCTCGCGCCGTTCCGCTCCTCCATCCTCCGACGCACCCGTGCGTTTGGCAGCTTCGTGCTCGGACACATGTACCTGCGCCAAAACGCCCTTCAGCAGGCCGTCGTCTGGCTCACACGTGCTCGAGAGGCGTACCGCGAGCTAGGCACAATCATCGAGGTGGCCCGAGCGACGACCGCGCTTGCCGATGCAGCCTTGCGAGGTGGCGATCTTCAGACGGCGGGACGCCTGGCTCACGAGGCCTACCGGCAAGCGAAGAAAGGGCGCTTTTGGGACGTTGCCGCCAGTGCCCTGCGCATTCTTGGCAGGATTGACGTTGCGGGCGAACACCCGGACGCGGCCCGCTTCCACTTCGAACGCGCGGCATCCCTGGCTCGCCGCGCGGGACTCGAGCACGAGCACTTCCTCGCTTGCTTCGGCCTTTGGAATCTTGCCCGCATCCAGGGCGAAGCTCCTCAGGAACGTCGTGCGAAGAAAGTGTTGCACGCCCTGCTGGCCAAGATCGACATGGCCGAACTCCCCGAGGCTCAGAGCTTTGTCGGCTCCCTCCGGCCTCCCGCTTCGAGTCCCCGCCCGGGAAGGGAATTCCCATGACACCTCCCCACAGACACGGCTTGTTCATCGCCCTGTCCGTCCTCGCGGCGGCCTGGTCGTTCAGCCCCATTCGCGGGGAGGTCTCTGTGGAACGAGACGCAACCGGGCAACAAACGGGACTGCTCACGACCTTCCATATGCGGGGGGGTGACGATCTCGGACCGGTACCGTGGCGCGTTGAGCGGTCCGACATCCCACTAGAATGGAGCCTCAACCCCGAGGGAGACGCCAATGGCGATGGCCGCCCAGATTTCGCCATCGATCCCGTCACTCGTCGACCTTATGTCGCGTGGTCTTGGTGGGACGGCACCGACTACGAAATCATGATCTCTCACTGGGACGGCACGCGCTGGACGACCCCCGAAAGACTGACTGACAACACGACAAATGACCTGGGACCCGCGTTGTTCTACACCGAGGACGGGAGCCGCCAGCTCAGTTGGTGGCGCTCCAACCCGAAAATAGACGAGACACCTAAGGTCTGGTATCGCGAGAAAGCGGAATTGAACGACTTCTGGTCCAGTGAGGAACCCGTCAGCGAAACCGCTCAACGAGCTCTTCACCCGAGCGTTGCCGCTCCCGGACCGGATGAGAGCTTCGTCGCCTATCAGGTCGACGAGGGCGGCACACGACAGCACGTCTTCGTTGCCAGGAAGCTGGCGGGAAACACAGAGTTCACCGAGCGGCGCGCACTGGGCATAGGCGAACTTCTGCGCTCTGCAAGCTCCGAGGCGCCGGACATCGAGCTCCGCCTCTATGCCGAGCAAAACAAGCTGTGGGTAAATTGGATTCGGAACGACCACGCGTTGGCCTACTCGGTCTATGACCCCTCCACGGGCGAGTGGTCACCACCAAAGCTGGCGGACTACGCCACCCATATCGATCGCATCGGCTGGCCCCGTATGGCCCGGGAGTTCGCACGCCAAGACATTCGCCGTCGCGTCCTCCAGGAGCCCTGAACAACTGCGGCGCTTCGTTTTCATCTTTGGAAAACGATCCGCTCTCCCGCCTCCCTCGACAGGTTGCTTCGAGCCTACACTCGCTGTGGGCGATGGCAGTCAGGCTGGGCCGGATGGGGAGGAAACCACCATGCGCCCGCTAGAAATGCGCTCTCAATCGAGCTTCATCGCACGCCTCCTATGGGGACTCATCGTGTCTCTTGCAACCATCTTGCCGGCCGCTGCAGAGACTTTCCTCGTCCTCGATGACGCGGACCACGTTCCCGCCCTCGAGGGCACCTTGCGCTGGGCCATCGAGCAGTCGGAGGCAAACCCGGGGCCAGACAACATCGACTTTGCCATCGACTTTGCATGGATCGAGCTCGTCGAGCCTCTCCCCCCTTTGCGCGACGGTCAACTGACGATCCATCGAGCCAGCGTCTTTTCGGCGGGTCCCGGTCCAGTGCCGGTCTACACTATCTCTGGTGGAGGCAAGGTCCCCTTTGCCCTTGAGATCCACTCGCAGAAGAACGCGATCAACGGCCTGCACTTCACCGGCTTTGCCGGGAAAGAGGTCATTCTGATCGAGGGCAAGGCAGCCATCAAGAATTCCATCGTGGGCTGCTGGTTTGGAAGCCCAGATAGCAACAAGGGCAATGTCGGCGCCGCCGTGCGCTACATTGCCAGCTCCGCTCCTGCACGCACAGAGGATTTGAACCGCATCGTCGGCTGTGGGTTCGTCTTCAACGATATTGGCATCGCCACTGAAGGTCCGGGCCTCGACGATCGTCGCTCCCAGCTTATGATCAGAAACTGCTGGTTCGGCACGGACGATCAGGCAAAGCCCGGGCTGGGCAACGGTCGCGTCCTTGACATCCAGGGCACCACCGTCTCCATCGTCAACTGCTTGATGTCGGGACCGGGTCGGGGCGTGCGTTTTTCCCACCAGGCCAACAATACGGGGATCTATAGAAGTCACCTGGGCCTGAGTCACGCCGACGGCACGCCGTGTACGGGCTTCACCGGACCGGCGATCGAGGTCGACTCATGCCGCGGCGTCATCATCGCCGAGAACCTCATCCGCTGCAGCGAAGTGGGCGTTTCGCTGCAAGCTGGGGCCGAGAATACCGCCGTCGAGAGCAACCGTTTCGGTGATGCGGACGGTGCCCCGCGGCCCGAGTACGCCATCCGCGTGGCGGGAGCGAACGGCAGCTTGATCGCGCGCAACGAAATCACCGCCGCCCAGAGAGCCGGCATCGCGACTGATTCGGAAGCTGAATCACCCAACACTCTGAGCTGTAACCGCATCTGGGGTGCGGTGGGTGTTCCGATCTCGCAAGCCGAACCCGTCGTGCAACCTCCCCTGCTCAAGGGAGCGTTTCCCCTCGCCGTCGAAGGACAGATCCAAGATACCGGCCCGGGTTTCATCGAGCTGTTCACCGACGCGGGAAGTCAGGCGCAGCGCTTCCTCGTAACGCTGCATCAAGAATCGAACACGCCTGACTTCCGCGTAGAGCTGCCGATCATGGGCTTGACGGTCCGTCGTAGTCCTGACGGCAGCAGCTCCGCGCGCATTGCTTTCCCCGATGACGCAGCCATGCTCACCGCCACCTACACGCGCGAATCCCTGATGGAGAGCTCGGCCCTCGCCGATGCCATTGCATCGACCGAATCCCGACCCCTATTCGACCTCGTCCGAGGAGATGTCTCGGCCCTCGCTCCTTTGCTCGCCGGTGGCGTCGATCTCGGTCCTCTCACCGCACTCGCCTGCGCTGCGCCGCAGTCTTCGTTACCTTTCGATGATCCGGACCTTCCCGAAGCGGGACACGCCTTCTTCTACGTCTCGCGGAGAGTCTCGCCAAACGAGCCTGGCGACGCTGCCTCGTACAATCCTGGTCGCTGCCTGGACGACGTCGACGACTCCCTCGGTGAGCGCATCGAGGGTCCCGGCGGCTGCAACTAGTCAAGCCAGCTCTCCGGTCTCGGAGCTCGGCCCATCGACCAGCTCATGATGACGGCGTCAATCCTTCGTGCCTCGAGGTTGGCGCCGTGTTTTCGCTTGTATACGGCAGCCCTCTCCTGGCGTGAGCAGCTTCCGAAGCCCTTTCACAGCGCATCCCGGATGTGGGACCCTATGCCATCACTTCCGCGGAGCTGATCGCATGAGAACGCATGGCACGATCCGGTGCATCAAGCATCAAATCACCTCCAACGTAAATATGGGCTCTTCTCTATGGTTGGGGGTTATCGCTCTTATCTGTCTTCCGCTGGTCTCCTGCTTCACAGGGGCTCCAGTGCGAGAAAGGCTCGAAATAGATCTTGCGCAAGCGCACAAGGCGCGGCAGGCGGTCGTGCGACTTTACGTCAATATCGCCCCCGGAAAGCTTTACGAGTACCACAAGGGTGTGCGCCAGCGCCTCACGGAGCTGCGCGACGACATCGACGCGGGGCGCGACCCTTGGAGCCGACGTTTCGCGCGTATCGACCCCCTCTCGGAGCGCTTCTCGTGGGAACGCCGGGAGGGCGAGATCGTCCACTACGAACGGGAGGCTGTCTTGGCATCACCAGCAACGTTGCGCGAGCTCCTTGCCGACGCCGATGTCGACCTTTTCGTGAAGCAAGATGATGAAGGAGGCGGCGTTTTGGAGATCTTTGGAAGATCGCCTTCACGTCTGAACCGCCGCCAGCGGGAAAAGGTCGAGCGTCTCATCGGACGCTGGTCCACCCAGGTCGAAATCTACCTCAAGGCTGTTTACGCACTCTATGAGTACCTCGACGCCCGACCCGAACGCGCGAACACCTGTCTCGACATTCTCTTCCGCGAAATACTCGGCATGAATGGCGATGAAAACCCCGACCTCGATCCTG
>CAYSMT010000042.1:3837-11328 GCA_964432135.1 uncultured Acidobacteriota bacterium | reverse complement strand
GACGGAAAACCCGTCCCGGATGCGGGAAGAGAGGGGGGATCCCTAACGCAGCCACCGGGTTGCGGGAGGGCCCGCACCGTTGAGGGCTCACTTCACGTTGTTCGAACGCAGCAAGCCAGGCCCCGGGGCTCCGGGGATGCGCTCCAGGGCCGGATTGCGTAGACTTCGGCATCCCCATGGAGATTCCACTCATGCTCGACCTTCGCATCCGCTGCATTTTGCTGCGCTCGCTTCTTGTCCTCACGCTCCTCCTGACCGTGCTTCCCGCCATAGCGAGCGAAGACGTCGCCTGGGGGACCGAGCTTTCGGCGGCCTTCAAACAGGCTCAGGACGAGAACAAACCCGTTCTCGTCGATGTGTGGGCCATTTGGTGCGTGCCCTGTGCGGAGATGGACAAAACGACCTATCGCGACAGCCGGGTTCTCGAGGCGGTCAAGGGCTTTGTTCCCGTCAAGGTCGATGCGGATGTGCAGAAGATCTTCATCGAGCGTTACCGCATTGATGCCTACCCCACTGTGCTTGTGCTTGATGCCAAGGGCAACGAAATCACGCGACGCATGGGTCTCGTAACGACCGCGCAGATGCTCGACCTGCTAGAGCGTACCGCGGTGGGTTATAACGACTACCTCGCGGCCCGCAAGGATCGCAAAAACCCTGAAGCGATGGTGCGCTTGGCACGCTACTTCGCTGGCTCAGGTAATCCGGAGGAGGCCTGCGCTTGCTACCGTACTGCGCTGAAGAAGTTGAAAAAGGCGAGTGCGCCGGAACGTGAGGGAGTCCAGCTCGAGATGGCTCAAGCGCAGATCGATGCCGAGCACATCTCTGCTGCGCTCAAAACCCTGCGCCCGCTCGCTGATGCGGCGAGCGCGCCGGAGATCCGCGGCCGCGCGTTGCAGGCCCTCGCGCGCGCCGAACGCGCCCGCGGCCACGACGACGCCGCGACAAAAATCGAGCAGCGCCTCGCGAAGGACTTTCCTGCGCTCGCCTCTGAATCAAAACCCCCGAGGCACTAAGCCGAACTCTTCATGAACCACCCGGCTGCGGGGACGCAGCAGCGCTCCCGCGCTTCGGTTAGTCATGGATTATCCGAGCTAACGCCGGAAAGTCCAACGAAGCTTGAGCACGAGACGGTCTGCGATGGGATGCAGCGAAAGACTGCCGGCATCTCCGAGGGGACGCTGGAAGGCGCGATACCAAACAAAGTAGAGATCGTCGCCGGGCTCGATCGTCCAGCGCAACCGCGTGTTGAGCCCGAGATTGCGCGAATCCGAGTCGTACTGAGCGAAAGCGGAGAGGATCAGGTCCGGGGTGAAGGCCCAGGCACCCTTGAGCTGCCAGAGCTGCTGCGTAAAGTCGCCCTGCGGAAGGTGCGCGTTGTTGTCTTCTGCCGAGGCCTCGAGCTGAAGATGGCCTGAGCTCGTCGCGTAGCTGATGAAGGCCTCGACCTGGGTCAACCGGCCCGTGTAGAAGGGTCCAAACCAAACGGTGCCCCCTACCCGCCAAGGGCGATGACGAGAAGACTGTGCTTCCGCGCGATAACGGGTGAAGTGGTACGCACCCTCGGGGATAACCACGCCATCGGAGATCTCGAAGGGGGCCGTGATGCGTTCGAACTGAGGAACGACGTTAGCTTCGAGATGTTCACCGGATTCTGTAACGACGTTGAACGGCGCCGTGAAGACGCGCCAGGATTGGGCCTGCCCGTCGAAGTCTTCCACATAGCTGAAGTAGAGCTCGAAAAACGCCTGGCGTACCCAATCGAAAGCCCCCCCCTCGGGGCGCGGCTGATACGAGCCACCGGTCTGCACCCAGCGTGTGCCGGGCCGCGGAAGGAACCCCAATGCGGGATCGAGGCCCTCACCGAACTCCTTGTAGACAAAAAACAGGTCCCACAGGTCGTTCGGGTAGTCGACCTTGAACCCCCATCCATGGTGCCGGCCCTCGGGATTGTCTCCGCTGCTGAGAGCACCCCACAAGCCGAAGGAGAGGTTCTTGTCGCCTCGGAAGCGCGAGCTGCGCCACAGAAGATCTATGCCGGCCAGTGCGTTGTCATGTACGCCGTCAGGATCACCGTGGGTGAGCAGCGCCCCTAGGGTGAGTTTTTCTCCCACGTCCCGTGTGATCCGGCCGGCGAAGAGATTCGTACTCTCCGAGACGGGGCCGGCGGCGAGTTGCGCGTCCAACAACGCCACACTCCACGGCCCGGAACGGCCAAGCAGCTTGAAGCCCAGGTCAATGGGCACCGTTTGGCCCTCACGCAAGCCAATCCTCCGCGAGAAAAAGGGGATGAAGTTGTGCCCCAAACCGGCACCGAAACCAAAAAGATTCGAACCCTCGAGGAAGAAAGAGCGCTTCTCCGGAAAGATGAGCGGGAAGCGCGTGAGGTTAATCTGGCGAGTATCCACCTCGGTTTCGGCAAAATCGGTATTGACGGTCAATACGCCGGACAGATCGGGAGTCAGGTTGTAGTTCAGGTCCAGCCCCACGTCCCCAGTCGTGCTTCGCCGCTCTTCCTGCTTGTCAGAGACGGCACGCACCAGACCGTAGGGGCTGATTGTCAGGCCCTTCCCCTGGCGCAAAACCTTCACGCCACCGAGGCGCCCCGCGCGCCGGAGGTCATAGAGCCTCGCATCCAAACGCGCCCCGCTCCAACGCAGGGTCAGCCGGCTACGAATCACGCTGCGCTCGACGTTGAAACCCCACGCGTCGAGATCAGGATTGAAGTGAAGGGTCTGGGCCGGGATGCGAATCTCGGCGCTCCATCCCTTCGGGCTGCGCCTCGTGTGAACGTTCCAAATGCCGTCCCAGTCCGATGATGCCGTCTCGGAGCCGGAGATCAATCCGTCCTGCCGAGCCCCTACTGCGTTGATGCGGAAGTAGTAGCCTCGTCGCCCATCTCCAAAGGTATCGAGCACGATGGCCAGGCTGTCATCCCCGCGCAAGTTGCCGTCTCGCTGCATGGTATGCACGGCAATGCGCCCAGGATCGGGGTCCTGGCAGGTGATGCCGAAGTAGAGATTCTCGGCGTCGACGAGGACGCGAATCTCGGTTCCGAAAGAGGTCACCTCACCCGGATGAGGCGACTGCTGACGGAGCTGCGCAATGACACCAGCCTGCGCCCAGGCAGGCTCGTCCAGCACGCCGTCGAGGTGAATCGCCCCTTCTGCTCGACCAGCGATCACCACGGGCCGAGCCTCCGATCGCTCCGGCCGCGCTGCCCTCGAGGGCTCATCATCCCCGATCGCCACGCCAAGGCAATTCATCACCGCCAAGGCGATGAGAGCACCTCGCTTGACTGTGGTCAGCAGCATAGAAATCTTCCCCGAAAACCGGGAGCTGTACGCGTCGTACGTCACAAGCATGATGCGCCTTGGACCCGCTAGAACCGGGGATGAAGGCCAAAGGACTCGAACGCAGCGCGAGCCATTCTCGCCACACTTCGGGGCCGGTCGTCACGATACCTTCGCCGCGAACCGGAGGCAACGCCCTGCCACAAAGGTGCTGGCCACCATTTCAGAATCGTGACGAGCGCCTTCGTGACAGGGCGGATCAAGAGCGACGGCGACCGAGTGCCGCGACGAGCATCGTCGCCGCGGCAGCGAGCATCATCAGGGAGAGGGTATTGAAGACGGCGTCAAAGGCCCAGGAAGATGTCGCCCGCGCGAGCAGGCCGCGGCTGATGGCTAGGGCGCGCGTCATGCGGTCGGGGTTCTCGATGGCGAGACTAGCGGGATTCAAGCGCGCGATCAACCCGGCGATCGCGGGACGATCGGGCTCGAGGAAGTGCCTTGTGGCCTGGGCGTAGGCCGCCGTGCGGGCGGAGAGCATCGCCGTGGCGAAGGCCGTTCCTACAGAGCCCGCGACAAGACGCACGACATTGACGAGGGTCGAGCCGTCGTTGATCTCCTCATCGCGCAACGGCCCGAGAGCCACGAGTGTGACCGGCGCAAAGGTCCCACCAACGGCGCCACCCCAGAAGACATAATCGAGTATCAACTGGCTCAGCGGCGTGTCCGGGTCGGTGCCGAAGTGCCAGGACGCCCATGCCGTCAGGAGCAGAAACACCAAGCCAACCTTGCGCGGATCATAGCGATCGCAGGCGATACCGGAGACCAGGGTCGTCAGCGCTGAGAAAAGCGCTCCGGGAAGCAGTACGAGACCCGCATCGAGGGTCGTCAGGCCGCGCAGGCGCTGGAGAAAGACCGGCAGAAGAAGAAAGAACCCGTAGGCATTGATGGACAAGAGCGCCATACCCACAAGGCCCATGCGCAAGGGACGCAAGCGAAACATCCGCCGGGGAAAGAGCGGATCCCGGGCCCAAACAAGGCGCAGACCCGTGGCGAGCAGCGCGACGACGGTGACGACCATCAGCCAGACGATGGCATCGGCATTGAGCCAGCCAAGCTCCTGTCCCTTGCCGAGCATCACGATCAACGCAGAAAGGCCCGTAGCCATCAACGCAAAACCCAGCACGTCGAAATGCCGGCCGGGCTCCCGCTTTAGCGGGCGCATGACCAGCACAATGAGTGCGACGGTGAGCAGGCCGACCGGGATATTGACATAAAACACCCAACGCCAATCGAGGTGCTCGGTGATCAGTCCGCCGAGAGTCGGTCCGAGGGCCGGAGCAAAGGAGGCGGACAGGCCGTAAAGACCCATCGCCGTGCCGTGCTCCTCGGCAGGAAAGATGCCGTAGAGAATGATCAGACCCACCGGAACGAGAACACCTTCTCCCAACCCCTGGATCGTGCGACCGAGGAGCATGGTGGGCAGGTTCCAGGCCATTCCGCAGAAGGCGGAGGCCCCGAGAAAGAGCGCAAAGCCGAAGAGGTAGACGCGGCGTGGGCCGAAGCGACCCGCGGCCCATGCGGCGGCCGTCATGGCAACGGCCGAGCCGATGAAGTACGAGATGACAACCCATTGGATGCCGTTGAGGTCCGTGTCCAGGCTGGACATCATCTTGGGCAACACGATGTCAACGATCGTCGTGTCCAAGAGCGCGACGAAAATTCCGACCGAAACAAGCACGCCGGCGGTCCACTTGCTACGCGTCTCGCTCACGACGACTTGCCTTTCTTGTGCGCCGCGACCTCCACAGAGTAGCCGGGAATCAGTGGCAACGCCTTGGCCGCATCCTCCAGCTCGATCTCCACCGGCACGCGCTGGGTTAGCTTGGTGAACTCCCCCGCCGTCACGTCTCGGGGTATGAGCGCGAACTCGCCCGCAGCCGCCCGATGAATCAGGCGGATCGTCCCGTAGAGGGTCTCGCTGGGGAACGCATCGATGGTCAACACCACGCGCTGGCCAGGCCGCAGATGGCGCAGCTTCGTCTCCTCGAAACGCGCCTCGACGTAGATCGTCTCCGGGTCGTAAATCGCGACGACCGGCCGGCCGGGAGTCGCCAGGTCGCCCGGCTTGGGAAACAAACGCGCGATCACGCCGGCGACAGGAGCACGAATCTCTGCTTTCGCCTGCTGGACCCGAGCCAGGGCAAGCCCCTGCCGCGCCTCGGAGACCCCTGCGAGTGCTTCTTTCCAGGCCGCAGCTGCTTCGGCAATCCGCGCCCGAGCGGCCTGTGCCTCGCGCAACTTGGCGCGCGCAGCTCCGACCTTCGCTGCGGCAGCCGCGGCCGCGGCGTGGGCTGCCCTCCAACCCGCTTCCACCTCCTCGTAGCGAGCCTTGCCGACGGCCTGCTCATCGAGCAGTGCCGCAAAGCGCGCCTTCTGTTTGGCGAGGAACTCCTCCTGGCTGCGAGCCCGGCGCTCCTGCTCCTCGGCCGCGAGCAGGGCCTGCCGCGCCGCCTCGATAAGTGCCGGCACCTCGCGCCGAGCCCGCTCGTGCTTGGCTTTGTAGCGCTCGACTTTGGCTTCGAGATGCCCGACGGCTGCCGCAGCCATTTTTTCCTGATCGTCAAAGACCCGGGAGTCGAGGCGCATCAGTATCTGGCCCGCCTCGACCCGCTGGCCTTCGACGACATCGATGGCGAGGATACGCGCGGGCAGCTCTGGGGCCACCTGCGTGATGTCGGCCTTGATAAACGCGGCGTTGGTCACGACATGGCCGAGGCGCCAGACTAACCAGCGTCCGCTGACAAGCAATGCGGCGAGAAGGACGATGGCGACGATGCCCCACTGCCACCAAGGGCGACGGGTCTTGTGGAGCGAAGAGGGCGGGGTCTTCTTCTGCGAGGTGTTCATCGGGTCTCCTCCTGGGGAGACGGTGGTTGCCCAGCCGCAACAGGCGCAGGGTAGGAAGCGTCCGGAGAGGATGCCAAGGGAGACAGGCCGAGAGCCAGACGTACCGCCAGGCGCTGCGCGAGACGACCGCTGCGAGCTACTTCGAAGAGCTGACGCGCCTGCGTGGCGTCCTGCTGCGCGTCAAGTAGCTCTCGACCGCTGATCAACCCTTCTCGATAGCGGCTTCGGGCGACGCGCAGAGCTTCCTCGGCGGCCTCGTGCGCCGCAGTCGCGGCCGTGAGCTGCTCGGAAGCAGCCGTGTCGGCAGCAAGCGCCGAACGTGCCTCGACGATCACGCGGCGCCGAGCCTTTTCGGCCTCTGCCACGAGCAAAGCCTGCCGCGCCCTCGCCTGCCCCGCCTCCGCGGCGATCCGGCCACCCGTCAACAACGACCAGCGGGCCAGAAGGGCGACCTCGGCGTTGTTCGGGTGGAGCTGCAACGCATCGTCATGACGCTCTGCACGAAGCTGTAGGTGAAGGCTCGGACGCCTCGCACGCCGAGCCGCCTCGACCCCCAGGGCGCTTCCGCTCGCCTGAGCGCGGAGTGCCCGCGGGAGAGGGCGACGGACGGAGGCCATCTCGGCGAGCCTCTGCGGATCACCAGAGGGTAGCTCAGGAAGCGAAGGCCAGACGGGGTAAGCCCCGGGGGCCAGCAATTTTCCAGTAAGAGCCTCCAGAGCGGCCCGCGCATGGGTCAGCTCGGCCTCGGCAGCGGAGAGTCGATGGCGAGCCATAGCCCGTGCCGCCTGGGCTTGCAGTAGGTCTGCCTTCGGCGCCTGAGCATGCCGAACGAAGGCATCCACCTGCTCCACAAGAGCCTGACGCTGGGCGACGCTGACCTCGGCCACGTTGCGCTCGGCGAGAGCCCGTTGCCAAGCACCTGCCGCCTGCACGACCTGCCATCGCACCGCGAGGCGCGTCGCCTCTTCCTGCAAAATCGCCGCTTGCTCGAGACGTCGGGCGGCGCGCAATTGGTAGAGCGAACGACCGCCATCCCACAGGAGCTGATCGAGCCCAATTCCGATGCGCTGGACCCGGCGCTCGGCAACGGCCACGCCCAACGAAGGTGAGGTGATCGGACCAAGGGCGAGAGGCGGCATGACGAATCCGGGGGTGCTCGCAAGCTGCCATGCACGTGCCTCGAGACCCACCTGGGGACGCCGCTGGGCACGCACGCTTCGAGCGCGCGCCTCGGCCTCAGCCAAGCGAGCCCTCGCAGCCGCCATCGCGGGCCCCTCGAGCGCCTGGGTCATCA